>CAXTUE010000020.1:11469-13207 GCA_964247355.1 uncultured Ktedonobacteraceae bacterium
TTTCGGGGGGCCCCTCATTGTAAAACCGCCACCCAAACCTCCGGGGTTTTTGGTGGGTTCGGTTTCCCCAAAGCCGCATTCGGGGAGTGATGAAGGCAACGGGTGCCCTGAGTTCAGTTGTTTCTGAATTCCGTCCTCGGAGTGCATGTTCTGCCTAGCGTGTCAGTGCTCTTGATTTGTTACGTCGGTTGCCTTTGGGAATGTACTGCTGACGGTTCTGATAGGCGATGAAGTTGTCACGCTCGGCGGGATATTTACGCACAAGGTAGACGCCCCATACGATGGCCCATGCGAGTAGACCGACTACCCACAGGACGCGCCAGAAGCGCCACGCGAAAAAGTAGTCGTAGAGAAACACACGCGAGAAGATCAGGGGCAGACCGATGAAGCAGATCACCGCGAACCAGCCAAGATACCTGTCCAGCATGTACTTGAGAATAGCCCTACTTTTGACAAAACGCTTGCGCCCCTCAACCGAGTAGTAGAAAGTTATCAATAAGCCAGCACAGCAGAAGATCAGCCAGGGCCACAGAAAATGAAATGCCTCCGGTCCCGAAAGATTCGCATTCGCGCCCGCGTCGGTTGGTGTATCGAAAAGCCAGTGATAGAGGTCGAAATGCTTCATGAAAAATTTGCTCCCTTCTTCTTAAACCTTGCAATGAGTGCAATGATAGCATGGATAGGCCAACGCGTCTATAGTCTATTTTCCTGATTTGCTGGTCCAATCCAGAGTTCGGACTTCGCATCCCACTCCCAATTGTAGGTTGCCATTGCCAACGAAGGCATTTCTTTTTCCTCCACATGAAGGCGCGGCCAGCCGCCAGCGATACGTTCCATCGTCTCAGGCCATGACCGGATGCCACCAAGCGCATCGGCGGCCTCAACACTGCATGCACCAACAGCACAAGCCGCGGCAAGCGTTTCCTCTGGCGTCATTCCGCGTAGAAAGCTCATCAAAAATCCTGCTATCGTTGCGTCACCAGACCCAGTTGTACCGACGAGCTGTGTGGCAAAACACGGTGCCCACAATTCACGGTGAACCCATGTCGCGAACTTCACGGGTTGCGCGGGACGGGCAGCACCCATTTGGGCTAGCGTTAGTGCATCCGATGTACATAGATAGAAGCCACGATGCCCCAGCTTGATGCCAACAATTTTTACGCCCATGCCTAACAACGATTTGCCAAGCAGAGAGACAACATCGGGCGGAATGTAGTCTATGATGCTTTCGCCTTTTGCCTCAGCCGCGAATTTTTCAAAGAGCGGACGATGCAGCAATAACAGCAATTCTTCAATGCTGGGTAAGAAAATATCGACGTAGGGCAGGGTCGCGGCAAGAATGGTATGCCAGTCAGCGCGTCCAGCAGGGCTATCCGCCTCTGGCATTGAAAGATCAAGCGAGGTTGTGACACCCGTCGCCTTCGCTTGCCGAAATAAGGCAATGAGTTCCGCACCGTTATCACTATACATACTTGCCATCAGTGGAGGATAGCCGAAATGAAAAAGACGCGTGTTCGTCAGCAAATCATAGTAGATGTCGCTGGCCCGAAACGTATCGTTGCAACCGGGCGCATGAATAATCACACGGTCTGTACCTGGAGGACTGAGAATGACCGAATACGATGTTTCCTCTTCAGGCGACACCACCATGCCCGTTGCCAGTTCTGGCCCATAGTCGCGCAGCACCTGTAGAATGGCTTGCCCAAATAAATCGTTGCCGATCTTGCCCATTAGGCGT
>CAXTUE010000020.1:13217-17843 GCA_964247355.1 uncultured Ktedonobacteraceae bacterium
TTCGTACGCCAAGTTTGTGCAAGGCCAGACCTGTATTCGAGACTGGTCCACCAGTTGCAAGCAATGCTTTACCAGCTTCAATCAATCTACCAGGAGCAAATGTTGTGCCTCTGCCAGTGAGCGTTGGAATAATATCCAGGCAGATATGTCCTGCGACGATGGCTTCGATAGGTTCCAGCGCGTCGATACGCGGCACGGGCAAAGGTTGTGTATCTACCTTCGCGGTTGGAGAACTTTGCTCGATCATACCTTATTCTCCCAATGACACAACCTGGGCGGTACGTTGTGATACAAGGGACGCGGTGAATAGCTGGTGGCTCTGTGCCGTCTCCTCCGGTGTTACACAGTAGAACGGTTGGCGCATGGCGTCGGGGTGTGCCAGTTCGTCACAGAAGGCCGCCCACATCTGCAGCACAGAATCAGAGAAGCCGAACTCGAAGATGCCACCCGTAATACTGGGATAAGCCGATTGTGAGCCGAGGTCCTGCACCTGCCATGCCTGTGAACCGCCAGGAGTATAAGGCAGAGTGCGTAGGGTACGGGGATATTTGGTGCTGAACTCGGCGGAGAACGCGGTGCCGAGAATACGGATATACCATGTGTTGCTCTCACCGGGGGCAATGCGTTTCGTTTCGAGCGTCATAGGAAAATGTTGTTCTTGCGTCTGCACTTCACAAAGCAGTACTGCGTTGTCCCACGTTTCGCACGGCACTCTATTTCCCTGACCATCGGGACGCTCTTTGACAATTTTAGACAAGAGGGCGCGCACATTGCGAGGGTACCAGCCAGCGCGTAATGGCACGTGCAGCACATGCATGCCCAGATCACCCATACACCCATACTCACCATTTGTCGCGATACGCCGTTTCCAATTAATAGGCTTGTTGGGATCAAGATCGCTACTATGCAAAAAGCCCGCCTGCACCTCTAAAATTGTACCAAACCGCTCCTCACGAATAAACTGAACAATTTTTTGCACTCCTGGAAAGAAGGGCAGTTCAGACGAGCAGCGTACCAATACACTGGGATGCTCGCGTATCGTCGCCAGAATGTGCGCGTTCGCATCAAGGTCAATTCCGAAGGGCTTTTCGCCGAAGAGGTGTTTGCCAGCTTCAATACAGTCGATGTACACTCGCTCATGAAGATTGTGAGGAATGGCACAGTAGATAGCCTCTATATCAGGGAAGGAGAGCAGATCGTGATAATCCTGCGTCACTATTTTTAGATTTTCGCCAAAGGCATCCTGAAACCATTGCAGCATCGCGGGATTAGTATCGCACACACCTATGATACGCGGCGTGACATCCTGGTCGAGCAAGTGGCACCAGCGAGCGACCGAGCTGGCAAACTCGCGCCCCATCAAGCCACAACCGATAATACCGAAATTAATTATGCGCCTGGTCATAAAATTTCCTCTCCGTGTAGGGACCGCATTCATCACGTCCGTCGCCCTAACCAATTCTGTGAATAATGGCAAAGGACATGATATCCTTCAACCGATGCTATTAGAGAGACGGACGTGATGAATACGATCCCTACGACTCACGCAAAATCTTCATCGCCTGCTCTGGTGTCGCATCGTCATGCACAAGGGCCATCAATGCCCGCGTCATGGCGGCAGGTTGATCGTGCTGAATCACGTTACGGCCATAGACGATGCCTGATGCTCCTTGCTGCATCAAGGCATGAGTGCGCGTCACGATCTCCTCTACCGATGCCTTGCCACCACCGCGCACCAGGACCGGACGCCCACTCGCAGTTTCGATCACGGTATGATATTGCTCTACGTCGTCGCACGGGTCCGCTTTGATAATATCGGCACCTAGCTCGACCGCCTGTCGTACCAGTGGCAGGATTTTTTCGAGATCACCATCAACCATGTAGCCTCCAGCCTTTGCGTTCGCTTGCATGACTAATGGCTCGATCATCAGAGGCATACCATATCGGTCACACTGCGGCTTGAGACGACAAATATTTTCGACACATTGCGCGTGCAGTTCTGGTTGCTCTGGCAAGAGCAGTAAGTTGATGACGACACAGGCTGCATCTAACAAAATAGCTTGCTCCACCGCGTTCTCGATAATACGACTATACAGGTAGCGCGGCAGTTCCTTGCCATAGACGTTCGCGACATCAGTACGGAGCACGAGCGCGGGTTTGGCTTTGCCTGGAATAGCCTGTAGCAATGGGGCGAGTCCGGGGGTGAGCTGTATTGCGTCAGGATTGGCAGCAACAAGCGAAGGAATAGCCTTACGCATATCCTCGATGCCGCTCAAAAACGAGCGCTCATTGAAGAAACCATGATCGATGGCGACATCGAAACACTTCCCATCCTCGGCAAGCAACCGGTTCAAACGAGCAGTGGCGTTCATTAAATAAATCTCCTCCTAAAAATAGTGCTGTCTCTATGATAGTGTATAGCATCATGAAAACGAACACAAGGAAATATCGCCACACCAGACGTGTCTGGTGTGGCGATATTTCCTTGTGTTCGTTTTTTTACTTCTTATGGTTGAATTCACCGATTGCCTTGCTCACATCGGCGGGCGAACCAAATTTGTCCTCTTTGAGTTGCTGCAGCGTTGAGCGGATTTCCTCGTCGGCACCGTTTTGTTCGGCCCTCTTGACTAGATCATCCTTGCTGGCAGGATAATCGACGCCTTTGAGGAATTTTTCGACCTGAATTGGGTTGATTGCCATATGTATTTGCTCCTTTATAGCAGTATTTTTCGTCTCTAGTATGGTACACGAGTGGCAGCTTCAAATTGGTTCACAGAAGTTACAATATAGCTTGCGGCTCGTAATCATTAAGCATTTTGTGTAACTATTTATAATGAAGGTTACATAAATTCTAATGCTGAACTTGTCATACTTGTTAAAATTATGTAAAATTGATGGTATGGCATTTTTCAGCATCAGGGTACATACTATGAGGAGACTTTACAATGGCAGACGTAAACTCACTACTAGCGGATCTGCAAGAAGGAAGAATTAGTCGTCGAACTTTTATCGCTCGTTCATTAGCGGCTGGTCTCTCTTTCTCTACGGCAAGCGCGCTTCTGGCTGCTTGCGGCTCTCAGAGCAGCACGGCAAGCGGCGACACAAAGCAGTTTTCATTTACGACCAACGCAACAGATGCAACTGAGCGCAAAGTACTCCAGAATCTGCTTGATGACTATAAAAAGAAGAATGGAGTCAAGATTTCCGTGAACTACGTACCTGGTTCAGACTACCCTACACAGGCACGTACCTATCTCTCCTCGAATATTCCACCCGATGTAATGGACTATTATGGTGGCTATCTATCTCAATTCTTTATTGGCCGAGGGCTTATTCTTGACATCTCAGATGTGTGGCAGAAGAATAACTGGACAAGTGCTTTTCCAGAAGGCTTCCAGAAAGTCAGTAAAGGTGCCGATGGAAAATTCTACTTCTTGCCCCAGAGCTGGTACTGGTGGGCTGTTTTCTATCGCAACAGCGTGTTCAGCAAGCATAATGTCACGCCACCAAAAACATTTGATGAATTATATAAAGTATGCGACACCTTAAAGTCCAATGGTGTTACACCATTCGTGGTTGGTGCGCAAGCTCCCTGGACGCTCGCTGGCATTTTCGACATCTTGAATCTTCGCATCAATGGTCCACAATTCCACTTAGACCTCACCAGTGGCAAGGCACACTACACCGATGCAAAAGTCAAAAAGGTCTTTACCATCTGGAAGGATATGATTAAGCGCGGCTACTTCACTAAAAATGCTACCGCATATACATGGGATCAGCAGGTGCCGCCTCTGATAAAAGGCGAGGGGGGAATGTACGTTATTGGTCGCTTTGTCTACGACTCGTTTCCCGCCGATGCCCAATCAGACCTCAATTTCTTCTCGTTCCCTACCTATGACGCCTCGATTCCTCTAGCGGAAGAGGCACCTGTGGACGGCCTCTTCATGCCGAAGAAAGCTAAAAACGTAGAGGCTGGTAAGAACTTTCTTACCTACCTTGGTTCGATGGACGGTCAGAAACTCTATGTTACTTCGGGTGCCGGTGCTCTAGCAGCGAATAGTCAGGTGCCGAGCAGCGCGTACAAACCCTTCGATGTACGCGGTGTTGAGTTCATCAAGCAAGCCAAAGTTACCACGCAGTTCTATGATCGAGATACAGAAACTACGGTATCAACGCGTGGCATGGCCTTCTTCGGACAGTTCTTCGCCAATCCTGACGGCGATCTGGATAAGGGATTGTCAGACCTGGATGCGTTCGCGCAGTCTGTCTACTCCAAATAGTAGAGCAAATTCAAAGCACATTTGATTGACAAGCAGAGAGTTGTTGAAAGGAGAGATGCGCTTTCTCATTAGAGCACTAATGCTAGAAAGCGCATCGACACGCTGCTATGGCTACTACTGGCGTACATGTGGATACTTCGAGCACTTCAAAAGTTCAGTCCAAAGTATCACAAAATCCGAAGAGAAGATGGCGTTCTCTTCTTACTCCGTGGCTTTTCCTGGCATTGCCACTGGCTATCTACTTGATCTGGGTCATTGGACCTCTCTTCTATTCGTTCTACCTTAGTCTCACAGACTGGGATGGCGTGACGAATCCTGTCTTTGTTGGCATCAGGAACTATCAAAC
>CAXTUE010000021.1:0-3343 GCA_964247355.1 uncultured Ktedonobacteraceae bacterium
TAACTCATGATACTCTGGCTTGGTCTATAGACCAAGCCAGAGTATCATGAGTTATAACCTCTACATCAAAGACGTTACTTTGCCGCCTTCTCTTCTTTTGAGGAATGGGTTGCGTGTTTCTTTGCAGCCTCAGTTGCGTGATGTGTAGCTTCCGCATGATGGCCGTGTGCTACTTGTGCGTGGTGTCCGGCCTTCTCATGCTCGCCCTTCTCATGCGCATCTACTGCGGCGCGATGATGCTTAGCAGCCTCTTCATGATGCTCTGCGGCCTTTGTATGATGTTCCTGCGCTGGATGTTTTGCAGTCGCCATTGTCTATTTCTCCCTTATACTTGGATTGTTACAAGAAAACAACTTTTCGCGCATCTTCTCTTCCACAAAGTTATAGAAAAGAAAATGCTCTTATTTTGACACGTTTCAATGGCGGAATCAGACGCAGAATACTATACCCAAAAAAGAGTATTTGCACAGGCGAGAACATTGGCTTGACACGAAGCACTTTGACAAAACGTATACCATAGGTAAAGACATACACGCAAAGGAGTTGCAAAACATGACAGACCGGAATGTAAACAAGCAAGAGCAGTACAGCGACGAAAACCAGTTAGGCGTTTTAGGCAACCAGGATCAGACAAGCACAAAGGCCAATCAGAACCAGGTCAGCGATCAATACCTGTACAGTATGCAAGCCGATCAGAATATTGACGAGAACCAGAACGATCAGGACCTCGCCGACGATCTAGGAGACTATAAAGAGGTGGACGAGAACGACGACCAGTATGATATACAGGGTGGCCAGGGTCTCTATGGCACAGGCAATTATGGCAATCAAGGTGGGCCGAGTCATCCCGGTAGTAGTCGTTCAAGCTACGGCACAAAAGTGAGCCAGGACCAAAACGGCAGTCAACAATAAGCGCGTGACAACCAAAAGCAGCAACCCGTATGAGGGTTGCTGCTTTTGGTTGTCACGCGCTTATTGAGCTTCGTCGAGACGTGCAGGAGTGTCTACCTGATTGAGACGGTTCCAGAGGACATAGTCCGTTTCCTTTTTGGCGACATAGGCATTCTCTGGCCCGGCTACCGACTCCGATGTGGCGGTGAACTCGCCGAGTTCCAGGTGATTCAGGTCGATGTACTTCGCGCCCTGCTGCAGGCGTGTTCCTGCCGACACAATCTGAATCGACTTAAGTTCGTCATTGGTCAGATCAGCGAGCGTTGTGGAATGCATACTCTTGATAGTGTCTGCCGTTTGCGCATTGACGTTAGGTGGATTGCTCATGCCGTGATTTTCACCGGCAAGATTATTCGCTGTCAGGTCATTGTCAAACTCGGATGGATCACGTTTATCTTGTGGTGTATTTTGGTCGCGGTGATTTTCATGCAGGCGTGAATGCTTGCGTCCGCTATTGGCGTCGGAGTCGCTACCGTTACGCTTCTCACCCTCGGCCTCCATCAGTCGTGAGTCGGCTTTTTTAGGACGATTATCTTTGTCTTGTTTATCTTCATGCACTTTTGAATCTGGCATAGTCTATGTTCTTTCCTTGCTATGAAAAACGACATTCGGGTCTCTATAAGCACTGGTACGTTTCTCTGCAACAAAAAGTTTCGTGATAACTATCAATTTTTTGCATGCCTCGCTGCTCGATATAGCAAAGCATGCAAAAAATCGGAGATAGAGAATGCATTTACTTAAGATGATATAGTGAAGATAACACAAAACTCTAGGAGTACTTTCTAGCATGACATATTCTTCTGTAGAAACAACGCGTGAGACTATTGGTAACGCGCTGAACAAGGTTCATAGTCTCACGCTTTTTCGTGGCGTTCTCAATCATGACGTTGGAAAAGTAATGCTTACGCTTTTTCGTTTACTGGTTGCCCCTGAGTCTGATGCTACCGCAATCGCACAAGCATATAGTAATGCGTTCTTTATGCTGGCAAATAACACAAATATCAGTACATCGTTGCCGAACATATCTGATGCATGGCAAGCCCACTTAATAAGTTGGCTTGTGGATAGTGTCAACCCGTGGAGTATCCAAGCCGAAAAAGTTGCTTCAGAGCAACTCGCACCTGCCATGCGTGAACAGGCCAAGCGTGACTTGCGCGTCCTTCATTCGCTATACAATCTCACAGCTCATAATATATGGGAACTAACACAACATATTGTTACCCAATCTCTCCCCAGCTTGCACGACGCGTGGGTTCCGTGGTCTCATCTTGCCCTTGAGCATGAACAAAACGCGACAAGAACCGCGCGCGGACTATTAATGCACCAGTTGACGACGATAGAGGACTGGGCATTGAGTGTTCCTTTTTTAGAGCAGTACTGGCACCTGCACGGTACAGGAATGTTCGCACACTACTCAGTTTTTCGCTGGGCAGGGCAAGCGGAGGGACTACATGGTATTGCACATCCTGATCCTATTCGACTCGCGAATTTAGTTGGCTACGAACGCGAAAAGGCACAGTTACGAGCAAATCTTGAGCGTTTCGTGCATGGTCTGCCCGCCCATGATGCTGTGCTTTATGGCGCACCTGGAACCGGAAAATCCTCTACAGTCAAGGCACTCGCCAATGAGTACACCGACATGGGATTGCGCCTGATTGAGGTGCGCAAAGAATTTGTCAACGACCTACCGGCCATCGTCAACCAGCTACGTGGACATGCTCCCTATTTCCTCTTGTTTATTGATGACCTCTCATTTGAAGAACACGAGACGCAGTATAAAGCGTTAAAAGTGCTACTTGAGGGAGCGGTCGAGGCACGACCAGCAAACGTACTTATTTATGCCACAACGAACCGCTTAAACCTGATTCGTGAGAACTTCACAGATCGAGGGAAGCCAACAGATGACGTACACTGGCGCGACACACACGACGAGAAGGCTTCACTTATAGCACGCTTCGGGTTGCGCGTTACCTTTATCACTCCCGATCAGACACAGTATCTCGCTATCGTGACTGGTTTGGCAAGACAACGCGGCATTATACTTGCAGATGAGGATTTACAGACGCATGCTCTGGCATGGGAGCGGCAACACACAGGTCGTTCGGGTCGGGTTGCGCGTCAGTTTATTGACGACCTCGAAGCCGAACAAAGAATGAAGCAGGTTATACTGTGAAACCTTTCGGCTTGTTTGAGCGAGATATTAGTACATAGGTTTTCTTTTAACACCTCGTCGTAGTGGGATGTCAATCATCACGTGGAGAAACCAGGGCACCCGCAAGGGGAAACGCATTCGGGGAATGATGAAGGCAACGGGCACCCTGGATGCAGTGACATACGAATTTCATTCAAATATAACAGGAGTAGGAAACATGATACAACTTGGTTGGAAAGC
>CAXTUE010000021.1:3353-17720 GCA_964247355.1 uncultured Ktedonobacteraceae bacterium
GTACGCGCCAGTGGAGTTACTGGAGTACGCAACACTCGCGGATAAAGCAGGTTTCGATTGGATAGATGTCAGCGATCACTTTAATCCGTGGAGTGAAGAGGGACAGGCAGCCTTCACATGGTCCTGGCTAGGCGCAGCTGCCGTGCAGACGAAGCGCGCAATACTTAGCCCCGGTGTCACATGCCCAATTCTGCGCTATCATCCCACAGTGATTGCACAGGCGGCGGCTACAATGACGCACCTCGCGCCCAACCGTTTCGCGCTTGGTCTTGGCACAGGTGAGGCACTCAACGAGTTCGCGGCAATGGGTCAATGGCCTAGCTATGCTGAGCGTCGCGAACGCCTGATCGAGTCCATTGAGCTTATGCGCGCGCTGTGGAATGGCGAAGAGGTAACATTCGAGGGCAAGTACTACCAGACACACAAGGCAAAACTGTACACTCCGCCAGCCACGCCCGTAAAAATCATCTTCTCCGCCTTAGCACCACATGCGGCAGAGTACGCAGGCAAGTATGGTGATGGTTTGTGGAGTGTTGGCGGTAAACAACCAGAGATATACAAGGGCATCATTCAAAACTTCGAGGAAAGCGCGAAAAAGGCTGGCAAGAACCCTTCGAGTATGCCACGTATCATCGAACTGAATGTGGCCTATACCGATAATGTCGACGCCGCTGTACAGGAGCAACTCAAGTATTGGGCTGGCACATATGTACCTGCGATGTACGATGAGAAAATCTATACACCGAAGATGTCGCAGGAAAATGGCGAGGTCGTTGGAAACGATACAGTGCTCAAGACGGGCTGTTTCTCACCAAAGATCGAAGACCATATTCAATTCGCGCAACAGTACGTTGACCTCGGCTTTGATTGCCTGATCTTCCATTGCCCAGGACCGGACCAGCGCGGCTTCCTGGAAAGCTACGCCAGCGAGGTGTTTCCAAAGCTACGCTCACTGAGCAAAAAGTAGGCATTCATTCAGCTTTCTGCTAGACAAAGGGCGGCACTCTCTATGGCTAATCGCGTAGACTTTACGGAGGTCGAGGTAGCTTTTATTCATAGACTACGTGCCGCACGTTTGGCCACTGCCGATGAGCACGGAAGTCCGCATGCTATACCCGTTTGCTATGCCTTTGATGGAACATACTTCTACATCGCGCTCGACGAGAAGCCAAAGCGCGTCGAGGTCACACAGCTACGTAGAGTGCGCAACATCGAGGCGCGCCACGAGGCATCACTACTAATTGACCAGTACGACGACGATTGGTCGAGGCTTGGTTATATTCTAGTACACGGTAAAGCCGAATTGCTTGCACTTGAGCATGAACGTCATGGAACGGCTCTCGTACTACTCCGTGAGCGGTATGTACAGTACCGCTCTATGAATTTAGAGCGATATCCCGTGATTAGCATTGATCCTGACAGAATTACAGCCTGGGGACCTGCTCTTCATGTGTAGAGGACCAGGTTGTGTGGTTTTATTAAATAACCTGATAATAAGTCAACGGACCCCCACAAGGGTAACGTCCGTTGACTTCCCAACGTATTTTTTCAATCTGCACATCGCATCCACCGGCAATTCATTGCCTATGGCTTAATTGAAGAACCTTCCACCGACGGATTGTAGCTGAATAAGCCCTGTTGGAGAAACTGCTAACATCACAACAGCTTTATCTATTGGGTCGTTGTTCGTCCCAAAGGCAATACGTCCAGTGGCTCCTTGTACAGCATTCATATCTGTTATAGCGGCAAGCGCGTCCCTTAGCTCTCGCGGCGTAACGTTTGTTGTTGCCGTCACACTTTGTTTGGTCGACAATACTCTTTGATAGGCAGTCAACATTACCGCGATTGCATCAAACGAGAGAATCACATCACCATCAGCACGACCATACCCATATGACCCTGCACCATGCTGTTGGTATGGATCAAAGTACGCGGGAAAGTCGCTGAAGAATGCCGGTTGCGTTTTGGCTCCAAGATAACCCCAGGTATCAGCATAGGCAAAGGCGGAGAAGCACAGGCGATGAAAATTTTTCTGCACTGTGGGGTCTTTCGAGTAACTGCCTATGGAATATAAGCCATCGCCACCTACCACTTTTATGCGAGCAAACTGTCCCTGCGTAGGTAAATTTGCTAAGAGTGCATTAGCATCGTCGGCCAGACCCGCAAAATAGATGACATCAGGCGTGTGAAGAAGAGCATCTTGTAGTGTAGAAGCAACCGTTGTAGGCTTGCCAACCGTGTAGTGCTCTGTCACAACCACATGATAGCCGTCACTCTCAAAACGTTGTTTAAATGCGTTGCCAATGGAAACACTGTATGCATCCATCGGATCAATAAAGAGTGCTGCAGCTTTCGCATGCAAGCTATTTTCCGTAAATGTTGCTCCAAGAGTTGCTTGCGTAGAATCGGGTGGCACAATGCGAAAGAAATATGGAGATACACCTGTAAGCAAGACGCTTGATGCCATTTGCGACACGATAGGAATATGAGCATCCGTCAATGTTTGCACAACATTGAGCGTACGTGAACTATAAGGCCAACCCATCACACCAACAATTGAATGATCAGTCTTTGCGGTAGAGACAATTTGCTTCGCAACGATATCAGCATATGCCTTATCATTGCCTGTACTGGCAACAAGTAAGCGAACAAGCACATTACCCGAAAGCTTATGGCCGTCGTTGTACTCCTTCTGGGCGACGTACGCTCCCTGTAAGTCATCACGTCCCAGATTGACGTAGGTGCCGCTATCCATTGTCCCCACAATAAGTGTCACATATGGACTACCAGAGCTAATCACACGCTGATTTTCAAGATAAATCAGAGCCTCTGCATCGTTTGTGTCACGTGACACTGCCTCATGCCAGAGCGAAAGAGCAGTACCGACATCGCCCATACGTAGTTTGTCTGCTCCCTGCTGCTTCGTAACCCCGTCAAGACGGTTTGTATCGAAGGCGAACGTACCATCGGAGAGACCAATATACTCGCCGTCCGGTGCTTTCTGTGCGCCAATACCATGAAGCGGGACCAGTGACGTAACCGTAGGAGTTATAGCAACATGAGTAGCGGGTGGTGGAGTCTGTGCGCGCTTGACACTTGCAGCATTTAAGGCGGCAAGGAAGCTTCCTACCAGCAATAGACAGATAAGTACAGCAAGCGACGCAAGAAAAACAGGTCTCCTATACATTGGTCGATAAGGTGTATTTTTTCCTATAAAAGATGATTGTAGTATGCTTCCGAACGCTCTAGTAGATGGAGGAGTATTATCATGATATGTTCTATCATCTGCATACTCATGTTTTGTCTCATAACTGGGAGGTTCCGCGACCTCTGCTTTGTAGTGCATGTCAGAAAAAGTATTTGTACTTAACGGAGCTTTGCCTCCAGGAATATTATGGATATTCTGTAAAGGTAAGCCCGTCAAGCTAGTTGGGTTGCTCATATATAATGGCATATGCACCTTCTGCGTGGTGCTGAGAGGAGGATACGACGGGCTGCTGGAAGGTGGATCGAAGGGTCCGCTCACATTGCGTATTGATGGAGCAATAGGGCCACTCGTGCTTCGTGCTGATAGGTCAAGAGCGTTGCTTATGTTGCGCATTGAAAGCGAACTATCCTGCGACAAAGCTTCTACACCCTCACTTAACGTACTATATACAGGAAATCCTGCGCGTTTGGCCTCATTCATCAACCTTACTCCCGCAGGAATGATGAAGATGATTGGTGTGCTATACTCACGCCTGAGTTGATTCAGCACATTGAAAGAGTCTGGCCGGTAGAACGCTTCTATATGCCGTAAAGGTTGATTGGGCATCTCGATAAATACAGGAGAGCTGTACACTCGCCAAAACTCTTGAATTTCTTCGATGAGAGCTTGCGGAGTTGTTGTGGCTGAAACTCGAATCAGCTTTAGATTAATACCATTTACCTGAAGCATACAAATACTGCTCCTTTTTGTTTACCTGAGAGCATTTCCCAAATAATGATTAACCATGTGATAGACATATTTAATAATGAAGTTTATATACCTGTAGCAATGATAAAGCATGTACATGAAGATACTTCTATTTAGACATAAAAGTAGTACGGAAGTACCACATTGAAGAGGTTCTTGTGTGAGGCAAGCTAAAAATTATCGTGGATGGAGTCTATTCCTGGTGTTTTTGCATCAACTTCGCTACTTCTGTAGCATTGGCACCTAGTACATCAACCTGTTCTTCTAGCGCGGCTATTACACGTTCTTGATCGGTAGTAGAGCGATTTTGGCTCAGCTTACCCTTCCCTTCGAGTCGCGTGATCTCCATCTCAAAACCCACAAAGCCCTTCATTTTTGAGCGCATAAATTCGTCCGTTGGTTGAAACTTCCATTGCTGCTCAAACATGGCTTCGTGCTTTTGGACAAGAGCTTGTAACAAATTATACAGGTCTTCTTGCCCTGTAATCAGACGAGGTTTGCCATAAGCATGTACAACGGCATAGTTCCAGGTTGGCACGCTTACCTCTACATTGTCTACATACCATGAAGGTGAAACGTAGGTATGAGGACCTTGAAAGATTACCAATGCCTCCTGCGTACCGTCGAACGCCTGCCATTGTGTATTGGCACGTGCCATATGCGACGAAAGTACGCCGTATTGACCTCGTTCGCTGTCCACCATAACCGGCAAGTGACTGGCGATAGGCATACCATCCTGCTGCGTTACAAGCGTTGCAAAGCTATAGTCATTCATCAACACATGCATTTGCTTCAGGTCGTCCTCACGAAACGCAGGTGGTGTATACATGAAATCTGGTCCTCTCTTATTACAAATCGATGCATAGCCTGTAGGGGCCGATGATGCATTTTGATGAACTACTGTGGATATACAAGAGGTAGGGACCGCATTCATCACGTCCATCTCTAACCTCTCACACCGACGCAATACATCGCGCCCTACAGAACAACACCTCTAGTATTTCCAAGATACATACTATTTCTCTACTTTGGTAGAGCCAATAAAGCATAAGTCTGGCAAATTGGCCTACATTCATTGAGGTAAACGCTTCATTATGCTTAACTGCTGTATAAAACGCTCGAAGCCCAACCGATCTGCAATAGCGCGTACGCGCCGGTAGCCTTCACCATACACGGAGTTAGGATTGCGTTCGATGTTGCGCGCATAGTACAGGTGCTCAGGCGTGTTCATCTGACTATGGAAGCGTTGTGCAAGCAGTTCGCAGAAGCCTTCTTCGGCCCAACTGGGAAGGTTGCTAACCCCCTGTACGATGAGCCAGACGTGTCCTAGCTCGTGAACAGTGACACCTTGAAAAAGTTCCGTGGGTAAACCGTGTAAGACCGCCACACCACTAATCTCCGTGCCTACAATCTGGCCATTCTGTGTATATGTTGAACTCATTGTCGCGCCAAGCGCGTGTGGCTCGATATGCGTATTGAGATAGCGCGTGAGTCGAGCGCGGTCCACCAGTTCAAGACTCAACTTCTGATTATTATATTTCAAGCCCTGACCACTGATCCACTGAATACACTGGCGAAATAGGGGTTGCGCCTCCTCAGTAGTCTCAATAGCGGTAGAGCGACAGACGGGGCAGCGCACCATCTCAGGTTTGCCCACTCCTCTACGTTCTTGTTTAGAGGGCGGAATAAGACGACTGCAAAACTCGCAACGAGGATACTGCCCCTGATGCTCTTTATGAAACTTTGTGCCCCATTCGTCGACAAGATACTCACCTGTAAGCGGCTGACCACAATACGCGCAACGGGGCGCAATCGAATTATAAAAACATGCTGTGTGATACGGCTTGCCATCCTGTACGTTAAAACTTGCACCGGTAATGAGTAATCCACAGGTAGCGCACAAAAAATGTTCAGGATGCCATGTTGCGCCAAGAGCAGTAATTACACTTCCCTGAATAGGCTGATGACAATAGGCACATATATATTGTTGCGCAGGTATACCGAATGAATACAATCATATGTTTCCTTATGATGTGTTTTATAGTAGATACGATTGTTGATGAATGGGGTTGTAGGGGTCTACATTCTATTACACCCTTATGGGCATTTGATAATTTGGCAGGATGTATGCAACGTCTCCTCAATTCTATGGACAGAATCGATTGTCGACGAGGGTGTAATAGAATGTAAACCCCTACAGTTGACGTATCCTATTTATAGATACATGTATCATTCAACCTCGATCAAAACATCACCGTCATCAACGAATTCGCCTTCGGGCACTTTGAGCGTTTTGACGGTGCCGCTGACGGTGGATTGGACAGGTATTTGCATTTTCATTGATTCCAGCGTTACTACATCCTGATCGACGGCGATGGTGTCGCCAGGTCTGACAAGGTATTCCAGGACGACGCCTGCCATGTTTGAGACTACGGATTTCATAAGTGCTCCTTTTTTCGGAGTGTGATGAATCAGACCCGTACCCATCAGCTCTTTCTGTACAGGTCTGATTCATCACACCCCATCAATGACTACACAGGGTAGATCGGGTTACGGCGTTCGGCGAACACCTCGCTTTTGGTCGCATAAATGCTATATCGTGCTATCAGTTCGCCGCGCAGTGCCTCGAAGGGTGTGATGGTATCGACGATGAGTTCGGAGGCGAGGCGGAAGATGTCAATGTCTTCTGCATACCGTGCTTCCATCATTTTGCGGAACGGTTCGCGTTGATCTTCGGGCAACTCGGCAATCTGATTGGCATAGACGGCGTTAATCGCGGCTTCAGGACCCATGACAGCGATCTGGGCAGTGGGAAGAGCGATTACTGAGTCGGTCCCAAAAGCAGGACCCGCCATTGCATAGAGGCCAGCACCGTAACATTTACGCACGATGACCGATATCTTAGGTACAACGGCCTGCGAGACAGCTGCAATAAATTTTGCGCCATGCCGGATGATGCCAGCACGTTCAACGGCGGCACCAATCATGAAACCGGATACATCGGCAAGGAAGAGCAATGGAATGTTGAAGGCATTGCAGGTGTTGATGAACTTCGTCGCCTTATCCGATGAGTCGACAAAGATGACGCCGCCTTTGACGCGTGGTTGATTGGCAACAATGCCAACGGCCCGCCCATTGAGACGTGCAAAGCCCGTGATGATTTCGGGCGCGAAGAGCTTTTTGATTTCGAGAAAGCTGCCCCCATCGACGAGCGAGTCGATAAACTCATACATATTGAAGGGCCTGTTTTGCGCCTCAGGTACAATTTCGCTAAGAGGACGGTTGCTAGCGGGGAGTGCTGATTCAGCGTCTTCTGGCTGACCAAGATAGTTTTGCGGCATGTAGCGGAAATAATCGCGGGCAATTTGAATAGCGTGCTCTTCGCTTTCCGCGAGAAAGTCGCCAAGTCCAGAAACGCTACAATGCATACGCGCCCCACCCATCTCTTCGAGCGTGACCTTTTCGCGTGTGACCATCTCCGCCATACGCGGCGAACCGAGATAAGCACTGGCATTGCCATCGACCATAATGGCGATGTCGGCAAAGGCAGGTGTATAGGCCGAGCCAGCAGGTGAGGGACCGAACATGAGCGCAATCTGCGGCACAACGCCGGACATCTTGATTTGATTGTAAAAAGTGCGTCCACCGTGATTGCGTCCAGGGAAGAGGCGTACCTGATCGGTGATGCGTGCTCCGGCAGAGTCGATTAAGTAGAAAAAGGGAATGCGCATCTGCATCGCCATTTCCTGGATACGCAGACTCTTCTGCACCGATTTCTCGCCCGCCGCCCCCGCCTTGACCGTCGAGTCCGATGCGTTGAAGGCAACGGGCCGTCCATGAATGCGTCCAACGCCTGTGATAATAGCATCGGAGGGCAGTTCGGGATTTTGATTTTCGGCAAACATGCCATCTTCAAATTCTATCTTGCCATCGTCGAGCAGTAGTTTCAGGCGATCACGCGCAAAGAGACGCTTCTGCTTGCGGTTGCGCTCATGATATTTTTCGGGACCACCCTTTTTGATGCGTTCGATTTCCGCTTCTACGCGTTCTTCGTTGCTTGACATGAATATATGTCCTTTTCCAAGCTAATATGTTTCGTAGGGACCGATTTATCATGTCCTCGTCGCCATTCGATACTATACAAGGACCTGATAATAGAGTTTCACAAACTCTCCTGGCTACCGTAGGGACCGCATTCATCATGTCCGTCTCTGGCCTCTCACTCCGGCAACTGGACGTGATGAGCAACCCCCTCCCTCCAGCATATCCACAGTATTTCCTCAAAACGCATTATCGGTCCCTACATAGCGTTTTCATGGTTGAGGATGTGATAAAATCAGACCCACACAGCGTTTGTTAACATTCAATCATGTTTCGATCTGCATCCTGAGCAACGCCGACGAGAGCGATTTCCCCAATGAATCGCTTCTGAGCGAACGGGATGCGCCGCCATTGAGAGCACCGTGCAGGACAAAGTTGAGCGCGAGGACGTTGGGAGCCTCGAAGCGTTCGACGTTGCCGGTGGCGATGCCCTCAAAGTGCTGCTTGACCCGCTCTGCCGTGACTTCACGAAGCAACAGGTCATAGGTTGCGCGATCAGGGGCAAAGATGGCGATGTTGGCTTTGTCGCCCTTATCGCCTGAACGGGCGTGAACGAGTCGTACAAGCTGAGTCTTCATGCTCCTCCCTCCTCGACGCTGACGCGTACATATTCTTCAATAAGTGTACGTGGGGCGAGCGTGGGCCAGATACCGAGCAGGCCACGTGCTGGCGTGATGCCGCCCGCGCCACCGATGAAGGGCGGCCCGCTCAAGCCCAATGGCGTGAGCAAACGCCCCAGTTTGTCGGCATCGCGCTTATCACTACAGCGAATGGCTATACGCAAATAAACCTCGTTTAGCTGCTCGACATATGTGGGATCGGCAAGCGGACCATGAAGAGAGTTATAGCCAAGATACTCGATGAGCGTCTCTTCTGGCTTGAGACCCGTTTCAACCATTTGCTGCTGTACAATCCCGGCGGCTACTTGCGCTTTGGCCAGAGCGTCGGGCCATGCGTAACCGATGGTGGCCTGCCCCATGTAGCCATCTTCGTAGCCTGCAACGATTTTGAGCGTCTCAGGTGCCGGATGTCCGGTTGCACCTGTGACGCGTACCTCATCAGGGCCAATCTCCTCCATGCGCAGTGTAGTCATATCCACATCGACATCGGGCGTGAGATAGTGCGCGGGATCGTGTACCTCGTAGAGCAGTTGTTCGCGCAGCGTATCGAAGTTGACACGTCCTCCTGTACCAGGAGCTTTGGTGATGAGTGCGTCACCATTTTCTGAGACCTCGGCAATAGGATAGCCGATGTGCGCCAGATCAGGAATGCTGCGCCAATCGCCGCCAAAGTTGCCGCCCGTGGCCTGACCACTACATTCCATTAAGTGACCTACGACGATGCCCTGCGCCAGTTTGTCCCAATCGTCCCATTGCCAGCCGAGTTCATAAACCATTGGTGCCAGAAAAAGGGCGGCATCGGCGACGCGTCCCGTTAGCACAATATCGGCACCTGCGGCGAGGGCTTCGACGAGTGGACGTGCTCCAAGATAGGCACTGGCAAAGAGCAGGCGTTCACGCACGGTAGCGATATCCTGACCCGTATCCATGTGTACCAGCGAGACGCCCTGTGCTTGCAATTCGTCGAGCCGCTCCAGTACAGAGTCGCCCAGCACAACGCCAATATTGAGCTTGACACCAAACTTCTTGAGGGCAGACAGCAACACCTCACGGGCCGCCATCGGGTTAAGTCCACCAGCGTTCAGAATAAACTTGACGCCACGCGGCAGGGCGAGTGGTAAGAGTTCAGCAAGCATAGGCACAAGGTCGCGTGTATAGCCGAGGTTGGGATCGCGCTGCCGGTCCTTTTGCAGGATGGCAAGCGTAAGTTCCGCCAGCGAATCGGATGCGACATACTGCACATTGCCGCGTTCAATACTGGCCTTGATCGGTTGCCACGAGTCGCCGTAGAAGCCAAGCCCGCCAGCGATACGTACTGATTTCATCATATGTTCCTTATCGTCAAAAGAGCGAGGCCAAGATGCATCTGTTCAACCGCGTTGCCCCAATAGTTCACGCGCGATCAGCAGTTGGCGTATCTCGTTGGTACCGGCACCGATCTCGCCGAGACGAGCATCGCGCCACATGCGCTCAACCTCGAAGTCGGTCAGATAGCCCCAGCCGCCATGAATTTGTAGGGCTTCGTTGGCGGCACGTGAGGAGGCACGTGCGACAAAGAGCAATGCGGCTGCCGACTCTTTGCTGACACGTTTACCCTGTTGTGCAAGCCACATGGCGCGATGGGCAACGTGTCGTGCGGCTTCCAGGTCCGTATACATATCGGCAATTTTGGCCTGTATCAGTTGGAAACTGGCGATGGGTTGTCCGAACTGTTCGCGCTCCTTAGCGTATTTTAGCGAGATTTCAAGCGCCGCCTCGATACCGCCAACGCCGCTTACGGCATAGAAGGCGCGCTCGATGTCCAGGCCACTCATGACGACCTTGTAGCCCTCGTTGACCTTGCCGAGCACACATTCGTCGGACACAAAGGCATCCTCGAAGACAAGCTCGCCTGTAGGGGAGCCGTGCATACCAACCTTTTGCAGTTTGCGCGCAACGGAGAAGCCCTTTGTCTTTGTATCGAAGATAAACGCTGTGATGCCGCGACTACCAGCTTCTGGCTTGGTTTTGGTATAAAGCACAAGTACATCGGCAATCGGGCCATTGGTAATAAAGACCTTTGAGCCGTTGATGAGATAGCCACCATCGACCTTGCGCGCCGTCGTTTGAATGCCCATTGCATCCGAGCCAGCGTTTGGCTCCGTCAGTCCGAGCGCACCGATCATTTCCGCACTGGCAATCTTCGGCAGATACTGCTGTTTCTGCGCCTCCGTGCCGTTGCGTAGAATGTTATGGCCGCACAGATTGAGATGCGCCCCGAAGGACATCGAGATTGCGCTATTGGCGCGTCCAATACCTTTTGCAACGAGGGCCGCCATCATGTAGTCGCCGCCGCTTCCGCCGTATTCTTCGGGGATGGCGATGCCCGTATAGCCCTGTTCCGCCAGCTTGCCCCAGAGCCAGGGAGGAAAGTCGTCGGTACGCTCGATTTCCGCGTTATGCGGTCGAATTTCGTCGCGCGCGAAGGCAAACGCGCTTTCATAGGCCAGTTGATGCTCTTCGGATAATTCAAAATCCATTGGAGTTCGTCCTTTCTGACGCGACATTGCACCAGAGATAGGGGTTTGACAATACGAATTTATCATCATTGATGATGCCTGTAGGGGTCTAATTCATTCCACCCTGTTCGACAATAGACAAATTTCGGAATATGGTGTACCGCTTTTCATAATCTGCGTAGGTGGTAAATCGCTCACAAGGGTGGAATGGAATGTAGACCCCTATGGGCGTTTCACATCCTCAATTTACAACGATATTAAGAATGTGTTTTGGCAAGGAAATTCACGACGACGTTTGCAAGCTCTTCGCCTTTGTCCTCTTGCAAGAAATGGCCGCCGCCGACGATGGTGGTGTGCGGCTGGCCTTTTGTGCCGGGGACGACCCTCTGGAAGAAGGTGTCGCCGCCTCTGGTGATGGCGTCAGAGTCGCTGAAGGCCGTGAGGAAGGGCTTTTCCCAGCGTTGCAGGACCTGCCACGCTTGACGATTGGCCTCAGATGCGGGATCGCTGGGCGTGGTTGGAACAAGCGTGGGAAATTGACGCGCACCGGCCATGTAGCTATCGTCGGGAAAGGGGGCATTGTAGGCATCGATGACCTCCTGCGTTGGCTTTGTGACGCAGCCACCCTTGATGATACCACCGGGGTTGAAATGTGGCGTCTCCTGCGAGTAGCGTTGCCAGTTGAGAAATGCGTCACCCGGAGGTGTATCGCCAGTTGGCAGAAATGTGTTAGCGGCGACGATACGGGCGAAACGGTGTTCGTGTTCGGCAGCGAGTCGTAGACCAATCAGGCCACCCCAGTCCTGGCAGACAAGCGTGATGCGTTGCAGGTCCAGTGCTTCGATAACGGCGCTCATCCACGCCACATGCCTTTGATAAGTGTAGTCCGTGCGCTGCGCGGGTTTGTCGGAGCGACCAAAGCCCACGAGATCGGGAGCGATAGAACGATACCCTGCGGCAGTAAATACAGGAATCATCTTGCGGTACAAATAGGACCAGGACGGTTCGCCGTGTAGCATCAAAATAGGGTCGGCGTCGCGTGGCCCTTCGTCAAGATAGTGGATGCGCAGGTTGTCGGTTTCAATGTAGTAAGGGGCAAAAGAATAGCCGGGCAGGTTAGCAAAACGCTCATCAGGTGTGCGCAAAATCTCCATTGAAATTGTTCTCCTAACAGTGGATAGGGTACGGAACACAAACTGATTGGTCTTGCTGTATTGTATCATCTATGATTGCTCTTCGTGGATAATTGATGATAAAACCTACTGGCTACAACTTGGTTGCACCGACGTAATGTTGCTATTGTAATCAGTGATTTGCCAGTTTCCTCCATCGTCTTGTTTTAAGGTGACATGAATCTGGTAGGGTTTGGACATTTTGCTGCGGTTGAGCGTGTAGACGTAGTTTAAGCTGCTCCCTTGCGCGGTCGTGTTGTTATCCATGCGTGTATCCCCCGTTACCGTCCCATAACAGGCATCCTCTTGTTGGCCTAACTGCGTGAACTGGTTAATTGAAGACGAATTTGTGATCGATGGCCCTAAATCTCCATAGGCACGGTCGTATGTTTGATGGGCAAGTGAGTTGACGAAATCGTCGGCCTTTGCCGCTGCTGCGGGAACTCCACTTGTCGCGGTGGGGGTTGTGTTGCCACCAACGAAATAGCGGTAGAGGGCGAAACTGCCGCCGCAGAGTCCTAGCGCGAGCAGAGATAAGATAATCAGAGATGTGATAACGCCACGGCGCACAACCCGCCCCGTTTTCTGGATCATTGATGTTGCAGTTGAGGTTCTGACAGGTGGAAAAGCTTGCAACATTGATGACTGTCCAGTAACAGGATAAGATTTTTCACTGGTAACAGGATACGACTTTTCAAATGAAGGTGCTGCTGTGACAATAGGCGGTTGCTGCACTGGTTGCGCTGGTAACACAAAGGATTGTTTTGGCTCAACCACTGGTATGCCAGAAGAGGCGAAGGCTGACGGCGTTTGATAGGCCGTTTCAAGCGCATCCGCGAAATCCTGCACACGTGGAAAACGCTGGTGATAGTCTTTAGATAATGCCCTGCGCACGACCTGTTCAACGGCGGCTGGCACACGCACTCCATGCTCCTCAAATGGTGCTGGTGGCGCGGAAAGATGTTGTGTTACGAGTTCGATATAGGAGCCGCGAAAGAGTTTTGCGCCACAAAGCCATTCGTAGACAACGGCTGCTAGCGCATACTGATCGCTGGCGGGACGTGCCTTACCCTGTATTTGTTCCGGTGCCATATAGGACATCGTGCCGATCACAACTTCCTCGGTTGCCTGGCTTCGTGAACTCTGCGCGACAAGGGCAATACCAAAATCGCTCAAGAGCACTTCGTTCTGGTGGTTGAGCAACATGTTCCCTGGTTTAACGTCGCGGTGAATGAGTTTCTGGTCATGTGCATATTGCAGGGCTGCCGCAACCTGTTTGACATAAGAGACAACGGTGGCGGAGGGGAGACGCGTCCCCTTTGGATGCCGCTCGCGCAGTGAGCCATTCGGTGCATAGTCCATGACGAGAAAGGGTCGATTGTTCTCAACATCGAAGTCCAGCACACGCACGATATGTGGATGAATGAGGTGCGCGATGGTGAGCGATTCGTTGCGAAAGGCTTCAATGCCCTCTTCATCCAGTTGCGTGTGCAGAAGTTTAATGGCCGCCTGCGTGTTGAGATACACATGGGTGCCGAGATAGACATCCGCGAAGCCGCCGTGTCCTAGCAAGCGGTCAAGATGATAATTGCCGATTTGTTGCCCTACGCTATTCACAGTATCCGTCATATAGCAGTCGCTTTCCAGGTTTGGAACTATGTATACCAATGTAGAAATGTATGTAGAATAAGAGCGCAAAAACCCATCAAACGTATAAGAAGTTGCATAGGTACATAAAAATGATCCCTATATAGTAAACGTTGCACAAAAAATATCGCTTCAATTTGGGAGATGGCGAAATTTGGGGGAGCAACCAGGGCAATGGATGTGCGTGTCATGCGGAGTAAATATCATCCCAGTGCTTTTTGCTTTTCCCGAATTGCATCTTTCTCAAGAATTGTATTGGGGAGTGACCGCATTCAACACGCCCGTCCTGGCCTCTAATATCCTAAATGTACGTTATTAATGCGGTCCCTACCAGAGATGCAAGAAGAGTCTCTCATGTAAACCAAAAAGCCCTG
>CAXTUE010000022.1:0-17704 GCA_964247355.1 uncultured Ktedonobacteraceae bacterium
CTCCCTACGGAGCCATTAATGATATAGCAGACCTTCGCAAACAAAAATGTAAAGAGAGGAGGATGTCACGATGAAAACAAATGGGAAACGTATTCTTGTGGTGGATGACGAGCCGCCGATACAGCGCACTTTGCGGCGTAGCTTGATGATGAACGGCTATGAAGTGGTAGTGGCGGAAGACGGAAAACAAGCTATAGAAATCGCGTCTCATCAACCGCTTGACTTGATACTCCTTGATATCTGCCTCCCCGGTGAGCTAGATGGACTTGATGTATGCAAGTATGTGCGCTCTTTTATACCAAAGCTACCAATCATCGTGCTCTCGGCTCTTACTGAAGAAAAACAAAAAGTCCAAGCACTTGATCTTGGTGCTGATGACTATTTAACGAAGCCTTTTAGCAACGACGAACTACAGGCACGGGTGCGCGCTTGTTTGCGTCGTGTCAGCGTCGCTGGGCAAGACAATGAGCTGTCGACCGAGATATTGCATAGCGAAGATGGGTATATATATATGAATGTTGCACGTCGACAGGTCCAGGTAGGCGGACGTGAAGTTCGTCTTACTCCAACAGAATTTGAACTACTGCATCAACTGCTGTTATACGCGGGAAAAGTTTTAACTCACCGTTCTTTACTACAAGCGGTTTGGGGACCTGAGTACGGTGAAGAAGCAGACTATTTGCGGGTCTACATTCGACAGTTAAGAATTAAGGTAGAGGCCGATTCCTCGCGTCCAAAATATATTTTGACTGATCCTGGCATTGGTTATGTCTTTCGTTCACCTACTGAAAGTTTGGAAGTTTAATAAAATTTTAATGGCATTTTTATGGGCATTTCTAAGACTTTAAAGTACACTATAGAAATGTAAGTGATATATGTACATACAAAGTTTAAGTGTTATATGAGTAAGTTATAGTTTGTTCTAAACAACGCTTTACTCGCGCCGAGTTTGCAAGGTTTTTAACAAATGATAGCAGTGCAAATATTTTGTGCTTGGTAGTCAGATAGAGGTCTACATGTTATTCGTCGGAAAAAGGAACTGAGGAACAATGGAGCAACAAGAACGTATCATGGATGGAGATTTACAAACGCTCGGTCTCCAGTCCATCTTAAAAATGCTCGCTCTGAGTGGTAAGACGGGCAAACTACTTGTCTATTCAGGTCCTGAAACACTTTCTGTCGATTTACGACGTGGACAGATCGTCTCACTGCATGAGGAAGGTGTGCTGCAGCCTGATATTTTAGGCATGCTTTGTCTCCTCGGCAAGCTACATCCCTCTCATGTACAGGCGATTTCTGAGTTGGCGCAGGGAGACTTCTATGTTGCACTTTGGATGCTCGTCGAGCGAGGCTTGATGAGTGCTGCGCAAGCCATAGGTCATGCATTACGCTGGGTCAATGGACGTTTTGCTTTTCATCGTATTCATCCGTTTGACACTGCTATGCAACCCCTTGATGTTGATTCCGTCCTTCTTGAGGCACTACGACAGGCTGATGAATGGGAAGAGATTGCGGCAGAGGGAACGATTCGTCTCACCAGGACAACTGTTGCTCGCTGGCAACCAGAAGTCTCAAAGGATGTACGTAGTCTTGGTTTAGGGCAGGAGGAGGTGAATGTTCTTTGTCTCTCGACAGGCGACATCCCTTTACAGGCAGCCGCTCAGGTCTTGATGATGCCGGAGGCCCGTATTGCCCGCATCCTTGCCCGTCTAATCAACTTCAACTTAATTGAGGTTGTCGATACAGTCATGGAGACAGAACTGCAGGGCGACCTTTCAAATATCATTATTAAATGTCAATACACGTTAGCACACCAGCGACAATCCTCTACGCCAGAGCAGCACCTGCTCGGTCTCATTACCACTCTTTGTGACTGCACTAATGGCCTGCTCATTCATCATAGACGCTATGCGCGCATTCTCAGAGGGCGTGGACAAGTCCCCACGTCAGAAATCATGCGCTATCTCGAACGTCGCTTTGCCCCTTCCCTACAACTCCTGGCAACACAACGCTATCCAATTCTGGAGACCGCCAATTTTGTCGATGGGCAACTCGACTGCCATGATATTCTTACATTGAACAAGGTTGTCCGAGGTGAGCAGCTAGAAGAGTTTTACTGGGAGGCTGTACAGGGACTCGCTGCATTTTTGCGCATGGTGTTTGATCAGTTGCTTCGTGATGAGGTTGGAAACTCACACACTGGACGACAACTCAATGTCGCATGGAAGATATTTCTTTCAGAGATTGATCAGGAAGTTCAGCACTACCAGACATACCGTGCATACCGTACAGCACAGGCGCATCGTGGGCGGGATGTAACAGTACCGTCATCATCGCCTGCTATGGGCATTCTTCCTCAAAAACACACATCAAGGGGGGAAGTGACAGAACAGGAAGGTCATTGGTCATTTGATGTGCAAAGTCGATAATGCTAATTGCAGAAAAGAAAGGCAGGTTAGTATACATGGCGGAACCGACAGTACTCGTTGTTGATGATAGCCCAACAGTACGCAAAATTGTCCAGATGACACTGCAACGGGAACACATTCGGGTGATTACTGCTGGCGATGGTTTGAGTGCTCTTACTTCTGTCGCCGACGAAATGCCCGCCGTTATTCTGCTTGATATTCAACTTCCACGTATGGACGGGTACCATATTTGCCAGATAATACGTAAAAACTTGCAGTTTCGTCAGATTCCAATTATCATGCTAAGTGGGAAGGACGGGTTGTTTGACAAGATGCGTGGTCGCCTTGCTGGTTCAACTGAATACCTCACCAAACCTTTTGAGGCGGGCGAACTCGTACAAACTGTGAAAAAGCATCTTGCGAACTGGGAAGAGCGCAGAGCCGAACATATGCCTATGCAGCAAGATGGCATACGTCATCGTCTACGTTACCGGGGCTAGGAACTATGTCAATCTCTACAGCTGGTGTCAGCAAACATGTAGAGAGTTATGCCAGTGCTATAGCCATCCTTTCCCATTACACTGGTGTGCCGTAACTAGGAAAGGTATAATGGGATGTCGGGGCAGAAGATACTCGTGGTAGACGATAGTTGGACAGAATTGACCATGATCGTTACCCCTTTACGCAATAGTGGATTCGATGTGGTCACAGCCGTTGACGGCGATGAGGACGTCGAGAAGGTTTTCAAGGAGCGTCCAAACTGCATTGTGTTGGACGTTGTACTACCTAAGCAAAATGGGTTTCAGTTATGTCGTAAGCTCAAAAACTATGAAGCAAGTAAACATATTCCAATAATTTTATTGACAAGCAAAAGTACGCCGCTCGACCGCTCCTGGGGCTTGAGACAGGGGGCCGATCTGTATATGACAAAGCCGTTTAATGTTGAAGAGCTAGTGGCCAATGTACGAAGCCTTGTGTAGTTGTTGAGTCGCATCTGGCAAAGAGATACTACGACCTCTCCAATCTAGGAGAGGTTCGTAGCATATATCTCGGCTCTCTTGTCTACTTCTCTGAAATAGGATTCGTCCGTTTTCTTTCGCTACTTACAAGACAGAAAAGGGACTTTTGGGCTATATAGTAAGTAGGAGCAAAAGTGTGATAAACGAAGACTCGAAGAAGGCATTTGAAACCGAGCATACTTCCACCACAACGAGTCAACAGCAACGAATCTTGGCTGCCGCCGCTTCTATGCGGCGTCTACAGGATGGTCAAGCCCTTGATGTTGCTGATCATGGACCTCCTGTCGGTGAACAATACTTGATATTTTCGCTACATGATCAAGAATTTGCGGTAAAGGCAGAGCTAATACAAGGCGTTGAACGTCCTATGTATATCACTCCTGTTCCCAATGTAGTATCATGGGTACGTGGTGTAGTAAATCTACGTGGTGCCATCGCCTCTGTTGTCGACCTGAGGGCATTTCTGGGGCTAGAGGAGATCGCTAGTAGTCCTCGTGCCCGCGTTCTTTCATTACAGGCGAATGAAATGGTCATTTGTGTAACTGTAGACAGCGTAAGCGAAATGCTTCCAATTCCAACGGAAAATATCGTGAATGAAGGCGCATACACAACGATTATTCCACAATGGATTGCACATTATGCTTCAAGTTATGCGTTATTTGGTAATCGGGTAGTTGTGCTACTAGATGTCGCACACCTCCTCTTTTCCGACAAAATGCAACGCTACTAATTTCTTGAGGTGGCAGAGCGCAATGTCGAATGAAATATATTTAACGCGAAGTAAATATTTTTTTGTTAAGTTAATTAGGAGGTCTGGCGAATGAATCCTGACCGCAATAAGGGCGGAATGACGGTGAATGCACTTATGGTTACAGGTATAACCGCTTCAACTGGCATTCCTGTGCTGCTTTTCGCATTACTTGGCTTTGTCTATGTTACTTTGAACTCTGGCTCTCGTACAACAACGTTTGGACTGGTTATCCTGGGTTGCGCAATCACTGCACTTCTCCTTGTATTCACCATTAACTATTTTGTGCAACGTCGAATAAAAGATAAGCTTCTCGGTCTAAATGACGTCTGCCGCGATTTTGCGGCTGGTGATCGCAGTGCGCGCGCTCCTGTACAGGGTGACGATGAGTTCGCGATGCTCTCAAATTCGCTGAATGGCGTGCTTGATGCGCAAGGTGGAAGTGCGGCTTCTCAAGCGAATGTAAGTTCAGGCGATGCGGCTGTTCTACAGGCGCAAATCGAAAAACTGTTGCAAGAGGTGAGTGCAGTCGGTGATGGCGATCTGCGTGTCCAGGCGGAAGTAACACCCGACACACTGGGCGTTTTGGCTGACTCGTTCAACTACATGATTGAGGAACTCGCAAAGGTTGTCGGACGCGTACAATCAACGGCTGTACAGGTAACAAATGCTACACGCCGCATTCTTGATCGCTCTGCGGACCTCGCTCAGGCGTCTGAAACACAGGTAGCGCAGATATCTCAAACATCGCAGGCGGTTGAAGCACTCGCTATCTTCATTCAAAATGTCGCGCATAATGCAACGTCGAGTGTAGAGGTGGCTCAGGAAGCTCTACAAAGTGCGAATAGTGGTCAACAGTCTGTGCGTCAAACCATTGATGGAATGATGCTCATTCGCGAGAACGTGCAGGAAACGTCGAAAAAGATTAAACGTCTGGGTGAGCGCTCCAACGAAATCGGCGAGATCGTGCGTATTATTGAGGATATCGCCGATCAAACAAACCTGCTGGCTTTGAACGCAGCTATTCAGTCCGCAATGGCTGGCGAACATGGCCGTGGTTTTGCCGTCGTTGCCGATGAAATCCGTCTTCTCGCTGAACGTTCAACCGAATCAACAAAACGTATCGCTACACTTGTCAAAAGTATTCAGGGTGACACCTATGATGCAGTTGTGGCTATGGAAGATAGCACACAAGAAGTCGTGAAGGGCTCACAACTCGCCGACGAAGCAGGACGTGCACTAAACTCTATCTATAGCGCGGTGGATCGTCAGGCAAAGATGATCGAAAGTATTGCGCGTTCTGCCCAAGAACAAACACCTGTCTCAGAAGCTGTGGCTATCACAATGGCCCAAATTTCAGAAGTTATTCGTCAGACCGACGCTGGAACACAGGAAGCAGCAGTCAGTGTAAGCTATCTTGCAGAACTTTCCGAGCAACTGCGCGCTTCCGTATCGACATTCCGCTTGCCTGACCGTGGAAATGAAGCTACTAGTACGTTCTCTAGTTTGACATCTATAACAGAGATGGGCGATGCAAATGGGCAAATGTTTACCCCGGCTCTGAATTCTGGCTTACAACAGATGGACGATTGGGGACAGAGTTTTGCTGGGAATTTTCCGCCTTTACCTGAGCCTGGCAACTCCGGCTCCTTAGTCGCTTTGTCGTCACGCTCCAATCAATATGCTTTTGACAATCAACAGGACTTTGGTAGTGCAACGAGTTTTGGTGGGCAACAGTACGCGAATGGCAATTCACAAGATTTTGGTTACCCATCTCAATTTTCAAGCCAACAAGACTTTGGGGATGCACCATTCCTGGATCAGAGTTTTGGAGATACGCATTTTTCGGGTCAAGGAAGCTTTGGGCAGTTTAATAGTCAGCAGGGATTTGGTGGGCAGCCGCAGAACAGCAACTCATACGATAGTCAGCATGAGTATGGTACTATGAATGCTTTTGGGGGAGGGGAGAATCCGTTGAGTTTTAACGGAGGCAATAATGGACATGGTAATCAAGGCTTTAGTGGACAAAATCAAGCATTTTACCCTTCTGTACCTCAGATGCCTGCCTCGCAACCGTTTAATCAAGGCACATCCTCTTCACAGGGAACGCCTCCTGCTCGGCAACGTCGGCCTCCTGTGCCTCAAACAAGTCAACAAGGTCAGCCATCATTTAACCAGGACTCCTTCCCAAACAATGGAGACTTTGGTCGATAGCAAAGCAGCGTTGCGCTCTATATTCCTCTTTGGATAAGTAGAGCGCAATACTAGAATAGTGGGTGTGCGTAACATGTCGAATGCGTTTGACAAAATGTCTGTCCTCGAATCATTTATTGAAGAGGTAAATAGCTATTTGCCAGATATCGAAACAAATCTTGATCATCTGGCGCAACTAGCCCAATCAGCTCAAACAACGAGTGATATGGATGCTATCGAGGAAACATATCGCCGCACTCACACTATCGGCGGTTCGGCATCAATGATGGACTTTCCTGGTCTCGCTCATGTCGCTCATGGCATGGAAGATATTCTTGGTGATGCACTAGAAAGCATTATTGTTCTTGATACTCCCACCATCGCCTTACTACAACGTTCATTAGGTAGACTGAAGAAACTGCTCGGTGGTGTTCGTAACGGTATTAATGAGGAAGAGATTATTGCAGAGGATGATGCCGATTACATGCAGTATCGTTCTTCTCAGGTAGACCCTCAATCCAATGCACCTGCCAGTGTACAACAAAATTCTCCCGAACCCGTCGTCGAGAGCCAGCGAGTGCAACAGCCAGAGGAGGTATTTCCCTCCTCTTCGATGCCTTCTTTTGATGAGGTTCTTGCATCGTTTCGTACTTCGTCGGCAGAAGAAGATGAGACTGTGTGGCCAGAGGAACCTGAGCAAATACCTGTATCGACTCCAATGCAAGAGGAGACTATACAGCCAGTTGTACAGGCCCAAGCCCTGCAACTTAGTGCCCTCGATACGCTTGTTGCCTCTACACGACAAAGCTCTCCCTCTATAGAGGAGCCTGTAGAGCAGGACGTACAACCTGTACCTGCGGAAGTCTCTTCTGCTGCACCATCAGAGCAAGCCGTTGCACTCGTAGTACCGCACCAAGAACCTGAGTCGCAGGAAGTCCCTTCCAGTGAAGCTTTGCTGAAAGTATTCAGTGATGTACAAAACGAGGCTCAAACAGCACTCACCTATGCAACGTCCTTGAGAAATGTGAGTTCTCAGTTACGCTCAGCAATAACCATTATCGAAGATCAGCGCACTGAATTTCGAGGTTTTCTTGATGGTTCTAAAGATGCTCTGGAGCGTATGGAAGACTGGGCGGGTCAGGCTATGGGACTTAATCTCAAAAATAGTCCTGAACAGGTGCGTCGCTATCTGCCACTCTCAGTAATGTGGGTATCTAACACGAAGCTCAAAAAGGTCCTTGAATTACTGACTCAGATTACCAGTGGTGTTGAGCTGACTGATGAACAGATGCACACTATTCTTGAGCAACTTACAACATCTATCTCGACCTATAGCAATGCATACCAGCATTTTCAGGAGCATCAATCGACATATACTCTGACACAGGAGCCGGGTTGGACTTCCTGGGAGATGCAAAAGGCTCAGAGTTCGGATGTAGGAGTACAGGAGCGCGTCACTTTCGAGCGCAAAGGAGACCTGGCCGCTTTACGTGCTGAAGTGGAGGACTCTATACGCGAGGAATTCCGTCGCGAGTATGAGGAACGTGCCGCCATCACTGTAGCTACACAGGCCGCCCTGGAGCAACGTATACGCAAAGAGGTGTATGAGGAGCTTGAGGAAAAGAGAAAATTACAGGCGCGTACTACTGTCTCCACAGTACCGGAAACACAGCAAGAGTTAGAAGCTCGATTACGCAACGAGATAGAGTTACAAGTCCGCCGGGAATTTCTACAGCAAATCGACGCCAATGCTGGAATAGCAGCGGAAAGCTTGATGCCACCTGTACAACCTACTCCCATACCGTCAAACTTTGCTGATCAAGCACTAAAAGCAACAGGTGTAGTATCGCGCGATGAACATCGTCTTGCAAGCGGCGAGAACATTGAGTCTGTCGCAAGAGTGAGTATGAGTAATGGCAATGTTCCAAGTGCGTCTGATGGTATACATGCGTCAAAGCTTGTATCAACCGAGTTAGCTTCTAGCAGTAAAGCACCTTCGCAACGAGTGTCACCAGCACCCGCAATGAGTAGCGACTTTGGAGAAGAGGCCACCGAAATCTTTCGCCTGGAAGCGGAAGAGCATCTGCAAACAATTAGTACCTATGTGGCTGCATTGGAGAAAGAACCGACCAATCATGAGTTTATTCAAGGGATTCGACGCGCTACTCATACACTAAAAGGTGCCGCCGCAATGATGGGTTTCCGTGCGATTGCTGAACTGAGCCACGTATCCGAAGACCTTCTTGATAATATCATGGAGGAGAAGACTCCTGTATCATCTACCGCACTTAGCCTCATCCTGGATACTGCGGAAACGCTTGATGTTCTCATCACAGGCAAAGACACAGACAACATATCAGATGAAGCAAGAGTGCAAGCACTACGTGGTCGCTATGCCGAACTACTGGGCGAGCAAGCCGTCGCTCTTCACGCAACCTCTGAGGACATCGAAGAAACGCTCGAAGAAAGTGAAGACGAGCGGGTCACAGAAACCTCCAGTGTTGTGGGCGTTCTTTCCGATGAATCAGAACCAACGCAGCCACAAACCAATCGGAAAGAAGACCTAAGTGTTCGTGTCCGTTTACAGAAGCTGGACGAACTTGTCAATCTCTTTGGCGAACTACTTGTTAATCGCAGCGTACTGGAGGAGCGCATCGAGCGTCTCGTACGCCTCGTTGCGGATGTAGGTATTAGTAGCAACCGTTTACGAGATGTTGGACAAAAACTAGAGAGCCGGTTTGAAGCAGCTACGCTTCCAAGTGGTCGTTCAGTTGTTGTTATGCCTGGTGAGGGCAACATGCCAAGCACCAATGGCAAGAACGGGAAACACTCGGAAACAGCTCATCTTGAAGATTTCGACGCACTTGAGATGGACCGCTACACAGAGTTTCATCAAGTCGCACGTGGTCTAAGCGAAGGTATTTCGGATATGGCGACGCTAAGTACTGAGATGGATACGATTATCCGTGAATGTGAGGGCGTATTCGCTCGTGAGAGCCGGCTCAGTACAACAGTACAAGATCGTTTGATGAAGACGCGCTTAGTCCCGCTTTCGACAATGACACCTCGTCTCTACCGTAGTGCTCGTGCTGTAGCACTCAAGCAGGGCAAGGAATTTGAGTTCATGCTTGAAGGCGAGGAAACCGAGATCGACCGTACGGTATTTGAAGAGATCGCTGGGCCATTGTTGCACCGTGTACGTAATGCGAACAATCATGGTATCGAGACACCTGAAGTCCGTACTCAGCAAGGGAAATCGCCAAAGGGTCAGCTTACACTCTCGGCCTCCTACGAAGGAAATCAGGTTGTTATTACGGTTCGGGAAGATGGGCGCGGTATTGAACCGGAGCAGGTGCGTCAGGTTGCAATCGCGCGTGGTCTAATCAGTCCAGAACATGTATTAAGCGAGAATGAGCTTATCGAACTTATCTTCCGACCTGGCTTTTCAACTGCTGAGGTTCTCAGTGAGGAAAGTGGGCGTGGTGTTGGCCTCGATGTCGTGCGTGATAGTGTTTCTCGTCTGCGCGGCACTATCGAAGTTGAGTCTACACCAGGCCATGGCACCTCTTTTACGATGAAATTCCCGACCAGCCTGGCAATTCAGAGTGCAATGATGGTGCGTGTGAACGATCAGCAGTTTGCTATTCCGATTGCGGTGGTCGAGTCCATCGGGCGTCTCGATACGTTTAAGCGTACTACCGTTGCCGGTCAACCTGCCGTTGTCGTGCGCAATGATCTGTATCCATTGAGTGTACTGGCACAATATCTAAACTTGCCGTTAGATCCGATTGACGATAAAGCTCATGTGCTCCTTGTCAACGCTGGCGGCAATCGCGTGGCTCTGGTGATAGACGAAGTAAGAGGAAAGCTCGATATCGTTATGAAAAACCTTGGTCCGCATTTGCGCCACGTCCACGGTGTAGCCGGTGGTACGGTTCTGGGTAATGGACAGGTTGTTCTTATTCTCGAATTGACCGAATTACTTTCAACACGTGCGCGCCTGATCGCAAACTTAACCGGTACTCCAGCAAATCAAGCAGAGACCGCCGCGCTTGCGCCGCAGCTACGCTCAATTCCACAAACACCGCCACTGTCTAATACAACTCGCATTGAAGGATCGCCAGTACAGCAGACTGGAGGCTTTACAAAACTTCCTGTCAGTACTAGAAAAACAGAGCGTGGTAAGCATATTCTTGTGGTGGATGACAGCCCAAGCGTACGTCGTGTCGTTGGCAACATGCTTAAACAACATAGTTGGGAGGTGCAGATGGCACGTGACGGTGTTGAGGCACTGGAAATGATTACGCGTGAAACGCCAGCCGCCGTCCTGCTCGACGTAGAGATGCCGCGTATGGATGGTTACGAGCTAATCGCAACTGTACGTGCTCAGGAGCAATATCGCACACTGCCTCTGATTATGCTCACGTCTAGAGCCGCTGCCAAGCACCAGCAACGAGCAGTACAACTAGGTGCAACGGCCTATCTCATCAAACCTTATCAGGATGACGAACTGCTGAACATCCTCAATTCTCATGTGTATGGAACGGCAGTGCGCTAGACAAAAGGAACTGGACTATGGGCGTTGAACGTGCTGTAACACGCTGGTATGTGCATCGTCAGTTGCTTCTCGACGAGATTGCGGCGCTAGAAACAAAAAGCGCACCATCTTCATTTGAAGGTGGTGCGCTAGTTCAGCAAGTAGATACTGAAACGTTGCAAAAGCTCGCACAAGCACAAGAAAAGCTGCGTTTACTCGGTTCTTGCCCTCGCCCTATGATGGGCTAGGCAACGCTGAAATGTGCGACAGAACTTGATTGCCCATCGCTGTCGTTCCAACCACTTCTTTTCCGTTCTCGCGCACATCCTCGGTGCGGTAGCCCTCGTTGATCGTCTCCTCGACGGCCTTCTCAACCTCTTCGGCTTCGCGCGTCAAGCCAAGTGAGTGTCGTAAGAGCATTGCGGCGGTAAGTATTGCGGCAACAGGATTAGCTTTGCCCTGCCCTGAGATATCTGGCGCGGAACCATGAATTGGCTCATACATACCAAACAAACCATGTTCAGTCCTGCGCGTCCCTAGACTGGCGGAAGGCAACATACCCATTGAACCCGCCAGCATAGACGCCTCATCTGTAAGTATATCGCCAAACATGTTCTCAGTAACAATCACATCAAAACTGGCGGGTCGTCGAATGAGATGCATTGCACATGCGTCAACCAGCAAGTGTTCCAGCGTCACATCAGGATACTCTTTGGCTACACGCTCCGCAACCCGTCGCCACAAAACAGACGAACTCAAAATATTGGCTTTATCAACGGAGGTCACATGCTTTCTCCGTCCTCGTGCGATATCGAACGCTACATGTAGGATGCGCTCAATCTCGGCCTCAGTGTAAATCAATGTATCAATAGCCTCTGTTCCCTGCGCCGTTTGTCGAATTTCACTAGGCTTGTTTGGTAGTGGCTCCAAATGTCCATAATAAAGGCCGCCCGTTAGCTCGCGAACCACAAGAAAATCTGTCCCCTGCAAAAATTCCGCCTTGATGCTTGAGGCGTTCAGTAACGCTTGGAATGGGCGAATAGGTCGCAAATTCGCGAAAAGCTCCAATCCTTTGCGTAGCTTGAGAAGAGCACGTTCAGGCTTGACCGTTGAACTTACCATGTCCTGTGGTAAGCCGCCGACTGCACCAAATAAAATAGCATCGCTCTGCTGACAAAGCTTCATCGTCTCTTCTGAAATAGCGTCACCCTCAGCCTGAATCGCCGCCACTCCAACCAACGCCCTGTGAAATGTAAAACTATGCCCATAACGCTCCGCCACCGCTTGCAACACACGCACCGCCTGCTCCGTCACCTCCGGCCCAATACCATCCCCTGGTAGGACTGTTATTGTGTATGCGCTCATTGATTATTTACCCCTTTAAAAAATTATCATGGCTTTTGCTGATTGAAAGGTAAAATTACGCAGCAACACTTGTTGTGATCATTTGAGGTCTCTCAGTTTCTTCGGGTATCGGTAATCCACCTATGATGAGATTTTCAATATACCCTTCAATTGCCTCATGTGCACGTTCAATGCACTGCTCAATAGTCTCCCCTTGAGTAATACATCCAGGAAGCGCAGGAACTGTTACAGTATAACCTCCTTCTTCAAAATCAGGGTCTAAAATAATTGTATAATCTCGCATCATAGCTACTCTTCCACAATTCTATAAATTCTTCGAGACTCAATTCCGCCTGTTTCAGGATTGATTGTAGCGTCTTTGGCTTGATTATGTCTACTCCATGTGAGGATACAGTTACGCGTCTTTCAACAAAATCAGGATGTTTCAAATAGATATGAGAGCCACGCTGATGATGTACGTACCAGCCACCACGACGTAACGCTCTTATCGCTTCTAATACTTTTGTAAGCTATTTAATATCGCATCTTCGTACATATAAAATATAATTTATTCATCTTCTTCGTCTGGTACCTCTTCTACTAGTTCGAGAGTAGATACATCTAACGCCTTCGCTATTCTCTCTAAAGTAGGAAAGTTTGGTGTGTAGGTTGGCTCATCAAAGATGCGTCGGATGGTAGTATATCCTACCCCCGACATTCGAGCTAATTCCATTTGGTTCATATCTTTAGCTTCTGCTACTTCTCGTATTTTCTGCTTGATCATTTGTAAGGTCCCCTTAAAAAGTTGCAGTTAGTATAACACATTTTCCACCTTGACAAGGTACCTTTTTTATGGTATCTTTATGTGGAAACATGAAAATGATACCATATTAATGGTATACGATTAGTGGTATCATAAAGTTAGTAGCAAGAGAGGAGTATGTCAGAAACTACAGAAGACAAACGGTCTATCGTAGCACGTAGCACTTATAAGGAGTTTGACAGAAGATGATAGCAGATTATGAAGAAGCGGCTCAAAGCATAGCGGGCTTTAAGCCGTAAGAGAACACAGTAGACCAGCGTTCAACTAGTTTTAGCTTCTCACTACAGATACGAACAAGTGAAGGGCTTAGTATCAAAGGAGACGTAAACATGAGTAAAATAGGAACAGCTATTCCTTCGAGGACATCGAAACCTGTCTTAAGTACATCTGACGTAGACGAGCAATACGACGATAACAGTGTTATGCAGATGCCCCGCAGCGCGGTCCCCTTCAGAAGTACACACACTCCTACAAGTCAACAGCAAACCCGTACGACTGGACCTATCGTATCCTCTATCGTCACGCATCGGGTCTCTGGTAGCACTCGCTTCGGATTGTATGTCTTGCTTGTTCTAGGTTGTCTGTTCCTCTTCAACGGCATTGTCTGGCCCGCTCTCAATGACGCCCTTGTGCAATTCAGATATGGAGAGAGTAAGATTGCAACCTATGACCTGCAAGGGAAACACTGGATAACAGAGGAAGCCAACGGACGCTATCGCAGAGATGCAAGCCACTATGCGAGTATGGGAGGTGTCCTACAATCAACAACAAAATGATTTACCAGAAATCAAGCACGAAATACGAGAGGAGTATCAGGACATAGCCGCCCATGTGCTTCAGGATGTCTTGCATCGTCTTGAGAAGGGTATGAAAGCGTTTTATCGTCGCATTCGAGAAGGACAGACTCCAGGCTTTCCACGCTTCAAAGGGCGTGACCGCTATGATAGCTTTACCTATCCTGATGGAGCGGGATGGAAGCTAGAAGGTAACAAACTCCACCTCTCCAAGATTGGCACAATCAGGGTCAAGATGCATCGAGAGATGCAGGGAAAGATGAAGACGGTCACAATCAAGAAAGAAGTGGACCAATGGTACGTGACATTCGTGTGTGAAGTCCCTCCTGCTAAAATGTTGCCTGTTTCTTATGAGGATGTCGGCATAGATTTGGGCGTATCACATCTAGCAACGCTCTCCAATGGTGTCATGATTGAGCATCCAAGATACTTCCGGTGTGCTAAGAAGAAACTCGAAAAGGCACATCAAGCTGTATCGAGAGGTAAGAAGGGAAGTCATAGGAGAGAGAAAGCCAAGAAACGATTAAGCAAGGCACACCGCAAGGTACGGAACCAACGACGTGATTTCCTGCATAAAGAGAGCCGCAAACTGGTCAACCGGTATCAGGTGCTCGTGTTTGAAGATATCAAAGTGAGCAATCTGGTTCGTAAGCCCAAAGCCAAACAAGATGAAGAAACAGGAAAATACGTGCCGAATGGAGCCAGCGCAAAAGGCGGATTAAACAAAAGTATTCTCGATGCAGGATGGGGCATGTTTGTGTCAATGTGTTCTAGCAAGGCGGAAGGTGCTGGCAGGACACTTCTCAAAGTGAGTCCCAAATTTACATCACAGATTTGCTCTATGTGTGGTAAGATTGGCAAGAAAGACTTGTCTGAGCGATGGCATAGCTGTGAGTGTGGAGCAGAGCTAGACCGTGATGTGAATGCTGCACTCAACATTCTTGCGAGAGGGTACCAAACACTTTCGGGTGGGACACATCCGACGGGTTAACACCCGTAGAAGCCTCCCCGTTAAACGGGGAGGTACGTTCACGCAAAACTCTTGTTCCTAACGTGCTCATAGCAATGCTGTATTGGCCGTTCGCATATATAGCACGAATGGACGTACCATGCTATAATAGGACAAGGCGGAATAGTCATACATCCGCGCAATTTTCTTTCCTAATTCATATAAAAAACACAGGCAAGAGGTGCTGCTAAACCTTTGCATGAGGAGTTTTTATGAGCAGCGATATTCAGCATAATGGGAAACCACCTGTTAACACACACCGAAAATTTATACCACTTGCTATGGCAACCGGTCCAAGCGAATACACACCGGGGGACCAGGAGTTGCCAGTAGAACTGACGAGCGTCGCTGAGATGCTCCAATGGGCGCAAAACTGGGCACGCTCAAAATCGGTCTGGCCGCTTGGCTATGGTCTGGCATGTTGCGCCATTGAAATGATCGCGTCGGCTTCCGCACCGCAATATGATCTCTCACGTTTTGGTTCTGAGGTGTTTCGTTCTAGCCCACGTCAGGCCGACCTGATGATTGTGGCGGGTACCGTCTCTATCAAGATGGGACCCCGTCTGCGTCTATTGTACGAGCAAATGCCTGAGCCAAAGTGGGTTATGAGCATGGGCCAGTGTGCCAACTCCGGCGGCGAGTTCTACGATAGCTATTACACCGTACAGGGTGTCGATACTATCGTGCCGGTCGATGTGTATATCCCCGGTTGCCCTCCACGTCCAGAGTCACTGATTGAAGGCATTCTCAAACTGCGCGAAAAGATTTTGAAACAAGGTCTCAAAGTGCGTGGCGAGAAGGAATTAGAGGTGTAGTCTATGCGCGGAATACTTGAAGGCATGGGATTGACATTCAGTCACTTGTTTCGTCCCAAGCCCACCCGTCTCTATCCATACGAAAAGCCCAAACTGCCCGCACGTAGCCGGGGCTTAATTCAGCTTATCGCGGAAGAAGGCTTGCACACCGAGTTCAACCTCAAGTGTGAGTCGTGTTTGCTGTGCGAAAAAGCCTGTCCGCCCCGTGCCATCACGATTGAGTACGAGCCGATGGACGAATGGAAAGAGCGACCGTGGTTTAAGTCATACATCCGTGACGGAGCCGAGAAGTTTACTTCTCGCAAACTGCCCGCCGCATCGGGTTCCTCCAAAGCTGGCTTTTACAAAACACGTATCTCTGAGTATGCAACACATTATCATGACAAGCATGTCGCTCCGTGTGCCGCAACGCCAACGAAAGATTCCTTAGAGCCGGAGATTGATCTCTCAAAAGTTGATGCATTGCTAGAAACATGGTCACAAGAAGCTGGCGAACTGCCGGGACTGCTCGATGCTGTGATGGATATCTATGGCTATCTGCCAATTCAAGCAGCGAAGCGCGTTGTGCAGGCACGCGGCGTAGACCTGAGCGATGTCTTTGGTATTGCGACCATGAGTCCGAAGTTTAAGCCCGCACCGCGAGTAAAAGGTGTGCTACGCGACGATCAGCCCGTACGTGGTCTGTCATCAGCTACACGTGGAGTGTATGGCAATATTAATCATGTGAGGCAGCCTAATGCCTAATGTAGAAAATTCGTATCGTGTCTTGCGTCGAGCAGAGGATGCCGATGTGCGTTCCCTCGACGCCTATCGTAGCACTGGCGGCTATGCTGCGCTCGAAAAAGCTATCCGTCAGCAGACGCCAGAACAGATTGTTCGTCAGGTGACGGACTCGAAGCTGCGCGGACGTGGTGGTGCTGGTCGTCTTACCGGCGAGAAGTGGCGCATTGTACGCGAGACAGAGGACGAGCAGAAATACGTTATTTGCAATGCATATGATGCCGATCCACGCTCGTTCGCTGTACGTACGCTGTTGGCGCAAAGTCCGCATCAAGTTATCGAGGGCATCATCCTCGCCGCTTACGCTGTTGGCGCATCTGAGGCATATCTATTTACACGTAGTTTCTTCCATGAAGGTGTCGAGGCCATCCAGCAAGCTCTGAAAGAGGCGACGGATGCTAATCTTGTCGGTCGCGATATTCTTGGTACCGACTTTAGCTGCACTATCAACGTGCTTGGTGTCGATATTGGCTTTATGGGTGGCGAAGAAACCGTGCAAATCGCGCTTATCAAAGGGCGACGTGGTATGCCAGAACAGCGTCCACCATATCCAACGCAATATGGTTTGTGGGACAAGCCGACAGCGATCAATTCCGTCGAGACACTCGCCAATGTGCCGTTCATCGTGCAAAACGGAGCCGCGGCATTCGCGAGCACTGGCACACAAATGACGAGTGGCACAAAACTTATCACCGTCTACGACATTGTGACAACAATTACTCCATCGAAGCCTACAATCGTTGAAGTACCTTTTGGCACACCAATTCGCGCTATTCTTGAACAGGCTGGCATTCGCCGGACTGACAATGAATTGCGTGGTGTAGTTGTGGGTGGGGCAGAAGGTGGCGCACTACCACTAACATTATTGGATACGCCATTTGACTTTGATCCAATCGAAGAGGCGGGCGCGATTATTGGCTCTAGCATTATTGAGTTATTGCCAACCGCTACCTGTATGGTGAATTGGGCGATGGAACGCAGCAGTTATCTTAGCAACGAAAGTTGTGGTAAATGTGTGCCCTGTCGTCTTGGCGTCAAGCGTATCAGTGGTCTGCTCGAAGGCATTGTCAGCGATCTTGGTGTAAACGGTGATCTTGCAGTGCTTGATGAGTTTGCTGATTATGTGCCAAACGGTTCGTTGTGTGGTTTTGGTGTGCAAGCGACCAATCCACTCAAGACCGCGAAACGCTATTGGCCCGATCATTTTCAGCAGCATATTGAAGATTTACGCTGT
>CAXTUE010000023.1:0-17605 GCA_964247355.1 uncultured Ktedonobacteraceae bacterium
GTCCTACCCGAATGTCCTACTAGTGTTGCGCATATTGCACAATTCATGCGTCCACAGTGTCTCCCTGCGTATTCTTTCATGCTACTTCTTCATTAGCATTAAGATGTATACGCGAATTCATCTGTGACCCATCGAGGCAGTCGGAGGTATCTTCTTTCATGAGTAACCAGGAACTATTTGATGGCGTATTTTCTCCCCGTAGTCGTCGGCGTTTTCTTCAGCAGGCCGGGTCGCTCGGCGTTTCTTCACTCGCACTGGCATCATTTTTAGAGGCATGTGGTAGCACATCCTCTTCATCCACCACCACAGGTAGCAGCGTAAACATGGCTGGCCCAATTGACATGCAGACGTTGATGACGAATGCAAAGAAAGAGGGCAAGCTTGAAGCAGTTGGTATTCCGCCAGAGTGGGCTGACTATAAAGACATTCTTGCTGGCTATGCCGCGAAATACGTACCCATTGATTATCAGGCAGAGGCGGAGTTTTCGTCAGCACAAGAGCTTGAAGTGTTCACAAAGTCGAAATCACACGCCCACGGTGATATCGGCGACGTTGGCTTTAAGTTTGGTTCGCAAGCTGTGAAGCAGGGACTTGTTACACCGTACAAACATGCGAACTGGGCCGATATCCCCGATAACCTCAAGGACCCGGATGGCAACTGGTGTACCGAGTACTATGGCACACAAGCATTCGTTGTTAACACGGATATCGTGAAAAATGTGCCAACTTCATTCAAAGAATTGCTCTCAGGCAACTACAAGAATCAGGTTGGTATCGACGGCGACCCACGTCAGGCAAACGATGCCTTCATCGCGGTCTACTCCGCCGCACTTGCCCAGAGCGGCAGTATCGACGATATTCAACCCGGCATCGACTTCTTTAAGCAATTGAAGCAGAAGGGGAACTTCAGTTCAGCGCGCGCCAACATCGCGAACATGACCAAGGGTGAAGTTGCGATTGGCATCATGTGGGACTATCTGGGACTCGGTTTCCGTGACCAGCTCAACGGCAAGCCAAACCTCAAAGTGCTTATTCCCTCTGACGGCTCGATTGCAGGTCCTTACGTCTCTATCGTCAACAAGACCGCACCTCATCCCTTCGCGGCCCGCCTGTGGATTGAATATCTCTTCTCCGATGAGGCTCAGTTGTACTTCCTGAAGGGCTACGCACACCCAGCACGTTATGCGAAACTGGTAAGTCAGGGCAAAGTGCCAGCAGAGCTTTCGGCAAAACTGCCGGCAGCAGAGCAGTACTCGAACGTCAAGTTCGTTACCGACCTTACCAAGCTCTCAAAGGCTTCCGACACGTTGACACAGAATTGGCCGTCCGTTATTGGTCAATAGACTTCATTAGAAATGTTACTTGTCGCGGTATATGCTAAGCATATACCGCGACAAGTAACATTCCATCTATCTTTTCTGTAGGAGGTGGTGGTTTATGCAAATACCTGCATCGGCGGAAGCTACAACGACGAAAAATCCAGCAAAAGCTACAACAAGAGCAGGGCGCGGATTTCGTCTAAGTTATTCAGTTATCAGTTGGCTAGGGCTAGTCCCATTCTTGCTTTTTTGTCTTCTATTTGAGTTGTTGCCCGCGCTGATTATCATTCAAGACAGTTTTGTGAATACTGATACAGGCGGCTTTACACTGAGCAACTACCAGCGCCTGCTTTCAAGTGCTACGTACCTGCACTCATTCCAGAATAGCATCAGTCTTTCAGTTGTCACGGCACTTGTTGGCGCGCTTGTTGGTTTCTTCGCAGCCTATGGCGTGTATAACACGCGTATAAATTGGCTTAAAAATCTGTTGATTGGCTTTTCGAGTATTGCGGCAAACTTTGCTGGCGTACCACTGGCATTCGCTTTTGTAGCAACACTTGGCGTCACCGGCTTTATCACCGTCGTACTACAAAACCTGTTTCATTTCAACATCTATAACGCGGGTTTCAGCCTCTATAGCTTTCTGGGTCTGGTCCTCGCCTACACCTACTTCCAGTTGCCGCTCATGGTGCTCTTAACCGTTCCTGCTCTGAGCGCACTTAAACCAGAATGGCGCGAGGCCGCGACAAATCTTGGCGCAACGAGTGCCACATACTGGCGGCGTGTCGCTCTACCTGTACTTTTGCCTTCGCTGATTGCCGCAACCATGCTGCTCTTCGCGAACTCGCTCGGTGCCTTTGCGACCGCCTTCGCACTGGCTCAGGGCAATATTAACCTCGTGACCATTCAAATAGCGTTTGCCGTCAATGGCAACGTCAGCATCGATCCCGGCTTGGGCAATGCGCTTGCCGTCGGTATGGTTGTTGTGCTCCTGTTCGCTGTCACACTCTATACCGCGATGCTTCGTCGCGCTAGCAGGTGGCAAGGAAGGTAGTCATATGAGTACACAAAGAAAAGATGCTCGTAGTTTTTCGTTTCGATGGGATATCATTTTCCTCGTGCTGTTTTTGATCTACATGGTAGTCCCGTTGGGCGCAACGCTGGTCTTTGGCCTTTCGGGAGGAAAGGGTATTGACTTCAACAGCTATCAGCAGATATTCGCGGACAAGGACTTCTCGAATACCCTCGTGATATCGCTAGAGTTATCGCTAGCCTCGACTATTCTCGCAGTAGTACTGGTGACGCCCACCGTGTACTGGATGCAACTACGCCTTCCACAAGCACGCCCATTACTAGATTTTCTCTCGCTCGTTCCTTTTGCCGTTCCCGCGATTCTGCTGGCGTTAGGACTCAACGAGGTGTACGGAAGTTCAAACATCCTCATTAACATCCTTTCGCTCGGCCTCGTGCCACTACTAAGTATTCCACCGTTTAACATTGTCAGCACACCGCCATTGTTAGTCTGCGCGTACGTTATAGTATCACTACCATTTGTCTATCGTCCAATCGACAATAGCCTACGTGCGATCAATACCCGTGTACTTACCGAGGCATCGTATAGTTTGGGCGGCGGCTGGTGGCGCACGTTTTTAACGGTCGTAATGCCCAATATCCTCCCCGGCGTGATCAGTGCGGCCCTACTCACCTTCTCGACTGCTATGGGTGAATTTACGCTTGCCTCGCTGTTTGGCATCTATACCTTCCCGATTTATCTGAACCAAATCGGACAAAGCGACGCCCATAAAGCGGCCTCGCTCTCGATTGTGAGCTTTCTCTTCACGCTCGTGTGTGTGCTCGCCATTCTTGTCTTTGTTGGACGTAATCCTAGGGGCAGACGACAAACAGTTCAAATTACAGCCACTAAATAGGGAAGAAGGTACAACTATGGCTTTTCTCGAATTAGAGGATATCGCGAAATACTTTGGCTCAACTGCAGCAGTTGAGCATATCAATCTTTCTATCAATCAGGGCGAGTTTCTGACGCTGCTTGGCCCCAGTGGTTGCGGCAAAACAACCATCCTGCGTATGATTGCTGGCTTCGAGATTCCATCTGCCGGAAAAATCACGCTCGATGGAGAGGACATCACCAACCGTCAGGTCAACAAACGACCGATGGGTATGGTTTTCCAGTCGTATGCACTCTTTCCACACCTTACCGCGTCACAAAATGTCGCCTTCGGTATGGAAATCAAAAAACTTCCCAAAAATCGTGTGCAGGAGCGCTGCGCTGAATTGCTGGAACTCGTGGGACTGGGCGAGATGGGGCCACGCTATCCACACCAGCTTTCCGGCGGTCAACAGCAACGCGTTGCTATTGCGCGCGCGCTTGCTGTTGAACCAAAGGTGCTACTGCTCGACGAGCCTCTTTCGGCACTCGATGCTAAAGTACGCGTCTCGCTACGTAACGAGATTCGCCGCATTCAGCAACAACTGAAGATGACCGCAATCTATGTCACGCACGACCAGGAAGAGGCATTGGCCATTTCTGACCGCATCGCTGTCATGGCGAAAGGCAAGATCGAGCAACTCGACCAGCCAGAAGAAATCTACAGCAACCCGAACACGGTCTTTGCAGCGACCTTTGTTGGCAACAGCAATCAGTTCAATGCGGTCATTGAATCTGCGTCAGAAGGGCTATGTAAGTCGGGCGAATACAATCTCGTTACTTCGCATCTCGGACACCTGCACAATGGAGCACGGGTACTCATCGTTGTACGTCCAGAAGAGGTGACACTGCTACCGACTACAAGTTCAGGCACGGTTCCTACTGCCAATGGCACACGTAGTGGCGACAATCATATCGAGGGTGTGATCGACCTGCGTACCTTCCTGGGACCCTTCACACGCTTCCATGTAGCTACCAATGATAATACAACGCTTACCGCAGATATGCCTAATCATCAATCGAGGAATTTCGAGGTTGGACAAAAAGTTCTGCTTTCGTTCTCTCCCGACGATTGTCAGGTCCTTCCAATTGATTCGCGTGACACCGAATTGAGACAAATCGCGGAGGCCGAAAAGGTATAGAAGACAACAAAATAAATTCTATGCAAGCGGTACTTGCATAGAATTTATTTTGTTGTCTTCTTAAATATTTCGTACGTGTGCTGTGCTTCCTGCTGTCGCCCAAGTTTCAACAGGACATCTCCCTTGTTTTTGTAAAATGCTGCTGTTTGCGGCTGCAGACGAACAGCTTGATTATAGGCTTCGAGTGCCTCATCATAACGTTTGAGGTCAGCAAGAGCATTGCCACGTCCGTTATGTGCCGACGCAGTACCAGCATTCAATTTCAATGCCTCGTCAAAAGAAGCAAGAGACTCTTCATAGCGTTTCAAATCGGAAAGCACACTGCCTTTGCCCTCGTATGCGGTTTCTAGTTTTGGATTAAGTTTGAGAGCACGTTCAAAGCAGGGCAGAGCCTCTTCTGGCCGGTGCAGGTGCCAGAGCGTCAATGCCTTTCCGTTATATGCAGAAGCGGTCGTTGCATCACGTTCAATCGCTCGATTGTAGTCTACGAGTGCCTCAGCATACTGACGAAGCGCGTAGAGTGTATCGGCGCGAAACTCGTAGATCAGAGCTATCGAGGAGTCGCGCTGCATAGCTTGTGCAAAGAACGGCAGTGCCTCTTGATAACGTCCCACCCGATACAGTGGGCGCCCCCTGCCGTTATAAGAAGAAGGATTATCTGGATCAAGCTCTATTGCGCGCTTGTAGGCATCCAATGCCTCCTCACGACGTTGTAGCTGTCGTAGCGTCCAGCCCATACCATCATAAGCTCGTACACAGTTGGGGTCGCGACGCGTGGCCTCCTCATATGCAGCAAGTGCCTCATCGTAACGTCTCATATAGTACAGCACATCAGCCTTGCCTAATAAGGCATCGGTGAGTGTTAGATCAATTGCGAGAGCTTGTTCCTGACATACTAGGGCATCATCCAGGCGTTTTAGAGAAAAAAGTACATTCCCTTTACCAAAGTATGCTTGCGCGAACTGTGGGTCCAGCTCAAGTGCTTGCTCATAAGATGCCAGTGCCTCAGCGTAGCGATTCATCAGGTAGAGCACACTTCCACGTCCCTCATATGCATCAGCGTATGTAGTGTCAAGTCTGATCGCACGATCAAACGCATTGAGAGACTCCATATAGCGGCCTTCATTAAACAATGTATTACCGTCATCAACCCATTCCTGCTTTGTTTTGTTGCTCTTTAAAGGGGCAGTGTGTGGCGTCAACAGCGCACTGATAAACGAGGCTACGTCGTGATAGCGATCCTCGCGCTTTTTAGAGAGTGCGGTGAGAATAGCTTGCTCAATATGCTCTGGAATGGTGGCATTGATCTCACGAAGCGGACGCGGTTGTTCATTCTGGTGTTTGTTCCATAAAGCAATCGGGTGTCCCGCGTTGAAGGGAGGCTGACCCGTAAACAATTCGTAGGCGATACAGGCGAGCGCATATTGATCGCTACGTCGGCTGGCAAAGCCCTCAAATTGCTCCGGCGGCATATAGTGCGGCGAGCCAATGACATTGACATACTTAGTCTTTTGCGACTCCAAAAAGACCGCGATACCAAAGTCAGCAATCAATGGCTCGTTCTTTGCGTTGAACAGAATGTTTTCCGGCTTAAGGTCGCGATGCACAATCAATTGCTCATGCACATAATGCAGGCCCTGTCCAACCTGCGTGAGAATAGATAGTGCCTCCTGGTGAGGCAGAGGCTTGGGCAAGTAGCGCAAAATGCGTTTACGTAGCGAACCATTCGGAGCAAATTCCGCGACGAAATACGGGTAGCCCTCATTTATGCCGAGGTCATAGATCGACAGGATATTGGGATGCTTCGATATTTCCAGCAAGCGCGCCTCTTGCAGAAAGTTCTCGCGCTCCTGCTGCGAACCGAGATAGCTGAGATGCATCACCTTAATCGCCACAATGCGATTAGGCAGATAGATGTGTGACGCACGATAGATACGTCCAAACGAGCCGCTATCGAACAAGTCTGTGATGCGATAGTTACCAATTTGTTTTCCAACATAGCCATCTTCGACTTCTGTCATCGCGCGTGTTCCTTGCCCTTACTATACCTATCATACAGCGTGTACAACACACGTTACAAATACTGTTTGAGCAGTAGAGATATAAACATTTGTACATAGTTAGACGGAGCGAAAGGCGAAAAATTAAATAAACCCCGTGTATATATACGTACAGCATGGTGTTTCTCAGTGCCCAACTATTATAACATATAGCGGCGATTACGCTTTTGGCCCGATATGCGTAGAGTACCTTGTGTCACAAGTTCGTCTAAATCGTGGGACGCCGTAGTAGCTGAGACGCCTGTAAGTGTACGATATTCTTTAAGAGTAATAGAGCCACTTTCATGGATGTGAGTGAGTCCGCGTTTCTGTCTCTCTTCTTTAGAAAGTTCGCTTTGAGGAGTTATTAGCTTTGCATCGTCTTGTTCCACTACTTCGTCAGAGCGAACAATTATGTCTGTTTGCTGTGGAATAGGTTCTTCTTGTGTATCTGTTGAACCATTCAAGAATGTAACGATGAACTCACCTTGTTCTTTAAACTGAGGAGCAGGGCGACCAAGATCATGCATCTGCTGAATCATAAAGCTTATACCGCTCCCAACACGCTCCATATAACCACCTGGAAAATCGCGCAACACTGTTGCGATAATGGGGTTACGAGGTTTAGAACGCGCATTTCCGCGCCGCAATTCGTCTAAGCGTATTCCAGGCAACAGTAATCCTGGACTGCGAATTTCTACGCGATCTTTGTAATACAGAATACGTACTGCCTCACCTTGCAAACTATAGTCGCGGTGTACCAGTGCGTTTACTACGGCCTCACGCAACGCATCTAACGGATATTCAGGCTCATCTATACGATGAAAGCCATCCATGCGGGCCGCAACGGGAATGTATTGCCTGAAAAATCCTTCAGCCTGATCTATCTGTTGCGTAATCGTGCCTGCTAGAATGCGTCTATCAGCATAGCGATGCATACCAAGTGTATCTCTATAGAGAACACACACCACCTCCGCCTGTAAAATGTATTGCTGAGGATCATAGCCAAAGAGAAGCATACCTGCATTTGTTGGTCGAACAACACTATCGTCATTCGTCGTTGTAGCGCATCCGATATTAAGCAAAATTTCTTGTACATTCGCAAGCCGTCCAGCATTCCTGCTTCGATTAGAGCGTCTCGCAAGATACTGTTCTACCAACTGCATATCGAGATCGTCCAACGTAGCTCTAGGAACGGGCTTTAGCTCCCACGCAAGTGTACCTCTACTATGAAGAAACTCTTCTATCTCTGTGACATCAAGTGGCACTGTATGAGTGCCACGGCGCGTCCAGCATACACCGCCAGCTTGATACAACGTGCCGTCATTGGGAGGAATATGCGCTATGACCAGCTGCTTATCTTCCATTGCAACAACTTGTGGAGTTGGGGGTTCTAAGTGTACTATGGGCTTACACAGACGAGCAGCTTTTAGAAGAGTGTCGATGGTCTCAGAAATATTTTTCACGCCGCCACGTTTGATCCTCAACCCCAATAATAATCAAACCACCCAATGCATTAGCAAGTCCACAAATGCGTTCCGCAAGTTCCGCAACCCTCGGTGGAGCTATCTTGAACTCGACAGTAGGTGTCTCTCCCGTCTGAATGACCGATCTCAATGCTCTTAAATCCACACCATCTTCTCCCTTATCAAGGATAAATTTCTTTACACAAAACTATAAGAGATATATTTTACTAGATTTCAATCTGGATCAATATGTGTTATAAAGTTTTGATTTATCGCTCATGTCCAAAGACTTTCTAAACTTGTTAAAAATAGTCAGTTCGACCAAATTTCTCATAACATTGGTTTGCTTCCTCGATTTTACCTAAACGCTCCAAAGCAAGCCCTTTTCTTCGATAAATATCTATAAGAAGAGGATTAATAAGAAGAGCATGATCATATGCAGCTATAGCTTCTTTATACCTTTTAAGCTCTGTTAAAACATTTCCCTTGTTAATATAAGCTTTAACAGAGTGAGGATTCAAAAATATAGCTTCATCGTAAGAGATAAGGGCCTCCTCATAACGTTTCAGAATCTTTAAAACAATGCCTTTGCTTAGATAAACTCTATCATCTTTAGGATTAAGGTCGATGGCCCAATTATAAGCAATAAGAGCCTCCTGATATCTTTTGAGATCACGAAGAGCATTACCTCTTCCCGTATATGCTGGTGCAAAATTTGTATCAATCTCTATTGCAGTTTCATAAGCCTTAAGTGCTTCTTCTGCTCTATTAAGATTACGAAGAATATTTCCTCTTTGGGCATGAGCTAACACTTCTTCAGGATTTCCTGCTATAGCCCTATCATATTCTATAAGAGCGCAATTAAAAATCTCTCGAGAAGTTGAAGTATCTAATCCATCACTAAAACTTGTATTTACTTGTGAGAAAATATTTCTTTGTTGATCTGATACAAAGTCCTTGTTACCAATGCTATCTCTACTGGCAAAATTAAGCCTGATAATTTTCTCATAAATGTGAAGGGCTTCTGTATATCGTTTTAGTCCATATAAGGCTGCTTTTTCACCGTCAAGAGCTTCGATATTATCTGGTTCCAGTTCAGTAACATGTTGATAGACTCCAAGAGCTTCTTCGTATTGCTTATGATAATAAAGTGCTGAGGCCATACCTATGTAACAAGAAAGTTTTGTGGAGCCAAGTTGTAAAGCACAACTGAAAGCAACAGCAGCTTCTGAATAAAGCTTTAGTGAGGCAAGGGCATAACCTTTTCTCTCTTGTGCTTCTATATTTTCAGGGTCTAGTTGGATAATTTCATTATAGATATCGTTCGCTTCTTTATATCTTTCTAACTTAGAAAGCACTTTTGCCTTACCAAAGTAGGATTTGATATTCTTTACATCTGCCTTGATAGCTTGCTCATAAACATTTAAAGCCTCTATGTATTGTTTCATACAATAAAGAGCATAAGCTTTCCTATCATATACAGAATTAGACCTCCCTCCAAATTTAAGAGCTTGCTCATAAGCATATACAGCTCCTTCGTATTGCTCAAGACCACAAAGTACATTTCCTTTTATATACCACACAGGTATATAATTCTTATCTACTTGAAGTGCTTCTTCACATGCTTGTAATGCTTCTTTATATTCTTTTGTCATCAGAAGAGCGCGAGCAAGATTGTGGTAAAAAAGCTTCTCTTCCAGTTTAGCAGAAACAGCTTGCTTATGATCAGAAACAGCTTGCTCATAATTACCTAGATCATAAAAGACTAAACCTTTATTGTTATATGCTGCTGGGTGAGAAGGATCTAATTCTATAGCTCGTTTATATGCTAAAATGGCTTCCTCATAGCGTTTAAGAGCATAAAGACTTCTACCTTTGTTATTATGAAGAGCACCAATAGTAGGATCAATTTCTACAGCTTTTTCGTGCTTCTTCAGTGCTTCTTCATAACGCTTTTGTTCACAAAGAGCATTACCTAAACCAGTATAAGCTCTACTATAAAACGGATCAATTTGTATTGCTTTTTCATAAGCACCAATAGCCTCGTTCTCACGAAGCAATGCATGAAGTACATTCCCTTTACTAGTGTAAACACGTGCATTTTCGCTATCCAATTGGATAGCATGTTCATAAATAGACAGAGCTTGTTCGTAGAGTCCAAGTGTATACAGAACTTTTCCTTTGCTAAGACAAAATCTACTTGAAGTTGGACTTAGATGAATAGCTTCCTCACATGCTTGTAGTGCTTCTGTATAACGCTTCAGTTTCCGTAATGCATTTCCACGACCATCATGAGCAGCAGCATTCTTTGCATTTAGTATTAAGGCTTTATCATAGCTTACAAGTGCCTCGATAAAACATCTAGCTTGATAGTGATTGTCTCCCTCCTTAATAAAATTATCCTTAGCATCTTCAAAATTAACGTATATTTTTTGCTGAAGCCCTGGAGAGTGCTTTATTTTTGTACTATCTTTAGTAAGTTTTGAAGATTGTTGCAATACAGTTGCAAAGCTTGACAAACTATTATAACGCTCACTACGCTCTTTGTTTAAAGCTTTTAAGACTACTTGTTCAACAGCAAGAGGTACTTGCGAATTGGATTGAGTAAGAGGTCTAGGTACTTCCTTGCTATGCTTGTATTCCCACGCACTTACTGGTGAACCAGATGCTACAGAAAAAGGTCTTCTACCAGTAAGAAGTTCATAAGCGACTATTCCTAAGGCATATTGATCACTTTTCTTGCTAATTTCTCCCTTAAACTGTTCTGGTGCCATATATGCCAAAGTCCCATAAACATCACCTATTTTTGTTTCAGATGTATCTAACATAGTGGCAATACCAAAATCTGCGAGTAAAGCTTCTCCTTTAGAGTTAAACAAAATATTTTCCGGTTTGATATCCCGATGAATAACGTTCTGCTGATGAGAATAGTCGAGAGCTTGACAGATTTGTACAAGAATGTCAACTATTTGTTCTAACGATAAAAGCTTCTGCTCTCGATGAATTAGGTCTCTTAAAGAACCGCCAGAAGCATAATCCGCTACAAGATATGGTAAATTATCATGCTTTCCAGCTTCTATAATAGACAAGATATGAGGATGTTTCAGTTTTTCTAACAAATTCGCTTCTTGAAAGAACTTAGCTTCTTCTTGCTCCGAAAGATTTGTATGCAATATTTTAATAGCAACAATAGGACGTTCAGAGAAGATTATGTGCTTTCCTTTATATACACTACCAAAGGCACCGCTATTAATTTTTTCAACTATACGATAGCTATCAAGCGTTTGTCCGATACGTTGATCTAAGGCGACCATTTGCTTACCCCCACAACGAAAGTGTTGGGTTTAATATAGCAAGCCTTATATATAATGTCAACAATTAGATAATCAATATAACAAAGAGTAGATTTAAGGCATTAGATTGGCTATTTTCTCAAAAACCAGCCATTAGTTGTTTTACATTTGTACTACTACTGTCAAAATCACACAGTCAGCAAGTTGTATAGACAGTACTCTACGGCATCACTCCCATCATCAACATATTTCCAGTCACGCCGTCAAAAACTATTTTACCTCGATGCATAATCTCTGGTTTGCTACCCTTTGATGCCATAGGTGCCGCAACCGTAAAGTCACCACGAACTTCGACGTAACAAACAATCATTGATTTGTCGGTAAAGCCAGTATCGGCGTTGAAAGTGTCGTTTGCGGTTTGATTGGACATGAACATGATACGCGTGATGGTATAGAAAGGGGAGGTTTGTTCAATACGCATACCCTCAAACCTGTGTACGCTGCTCATATACTGGCGAACGTCTTTTTCATTGAATGTGGGAATACCACATAAATGCGGTTTGATAGCTGGTAAACCTTGTCCTCTAGCTGGGTCTACCTTAACACCTGGAATGTGCTTAGCATCACAATGACTCGCTGTCGAGCTAGCACTAGCATTTTTTTGATTGGTTATAAGGGTTCGCACACCCCAAAAACCTATAACAACGACAAAAAGCACGAGGAGCGTAATAAGAATTTGTAGCCTTTTCATAGCATTCCTACTCTTTGAAATTTAGGAGTAAGTACATATCATTCATACAAGCAATAACGCCAATAATCATGTTTTAGTAGCGACTACAAATGAAGGATGCTTACAGAACACTACCTTCTTTTGCTTGAGACGCATCTGGCACTTGCGTGGACTGCACCACGGCAGATGCAATCTTCCGCGCAACCTTCTGGCTATACCAGTAGCTGGCATGAGCATTTCCGACATTCGCGAGCGCGAGCGCGGTTTGGCTAAATGGACTCGTAACTATATCAAGCCAGTTGGTGCCGATGTCGATATAGTCGCGCACATCGAGATAATGATGCTCCTCGCCGACAATTTGATATAAGAGTGGCTTGAGCGGGTAGGCGAGAGGGTCTGCGGGATGAGCAAAATTGAGCCACGGAATATGGACCGAGCTGGAGTCCTCTTCCAAATGCCGTAGTAAACGGCGCAAGCGAGGGTTAATATCGTGCGAACTTGCTCTACCATCTTTCTCGTTCAGAGTTACATTCATAAGACTGAACAGGCCAATTGGCGCACCGAGCGTATGTATACTGGCGAGCCGAAAACCATTTTGTGGAGCGGGATCAACACCGTACATCAGTTCGCGGATACGCATGATGCTCTCATGCCCAGGCTCGTCCTCCGGGTCCCAGCGCGAGGCGAAGAGCATGTCGAAGAGAATAATCGCGCCGAAACTATGCGCCACGAGATGGACACGATCTCCCGCCTGCACAGTTTTCAAACCTTCTCGAATTTGCTCTTCTAGCGTCGAGACAACCTTTGCACCAACGGAACGGCTCATGTACAGGGCAGCATCACCAACAAATTGTAGAAGCGCGGTCTCACGCAAACTTCTAAACCAGAACTTCTGCCAATCCGGTGAGCTTGCATAAGCATCACGCAACCGCTTCTCTTCCGACTCGTTGACATCTCCCCAATACAAGGGAATTTTTATAAGTTGTAAAGAGGGAACCTCGGTTTGTGCAAACCGGTAGATGCGGTTAAAAAGTTTATCCGCATATGAGGCATTGCGTGTCTTACTTCGCGTGTATACACCGTGTATGAACAGCAGGTAATCATTCGCCATGCAATCTTGTTCCCTTTCACAATTCACACGTAGGGACCGATTTATCGCGTCCTTCTCGGCGATTGATCGCAAAGAGGACGTGATAAATCGGTCCCTACGTTCACAGACAAAACTAATCCTTCATTAATCTTCTCAAAACTGTTGGCAGGATACCGCCGTTCTCGTAGTACGTTACGTCGATAGGGCTGTCGAGTCGAGCAACCGTTGTGAAGGTAAGCGTTGAACCATCTTCGCGTGTGGCTTTGACAGTCACTTCTTGACGTGGCTTCAAACCTTGCTCGATGCCTTCAATATCATAGGTCTCATGTCCGGTTAGACCAAGCGACTCCTTGCTCTCACCTTGCTTGAATTGCAGAGGAAGAATGCCCATGCCGACAAGGTTGCTACGGTGAATGCGCTCGAAGCTCTCGGCAATCGCGGCCCGCACACCTAGCAGTAACGGACCCTTCGCCGCCCAGTCACGGGAACTACCAGAACCGTATTCCTTGCCCGCAATCACAATCAAAGGCACACCGTCTTGCTGGTAGCGGACCGATGCATCATAGATGGTCGTCTGCTCTCCATCAGGCATATGAACGGTATAGTAGCCTTCCTTGTCGGTCAGTTTGTTATGCAAACGAATGTTGCCAAATGTGCCGCGAACCATGACTTCATGATTGCCGCGTCGCGCTCCATAGGTATTGAAGTCGCGCTTCTGCACACCCTTCTCAAGCAGGTATTTACCGGCGGGACTGGTAGGTGAGAAGTTGCCAGCAGGCGAAATGTGATCAGTTGTGATCGAGTCGTCAACCATGACCAGCACACGCGCGCCAGCAATGTTCCTCACAGGCTCGATAGCATCAGAGATATTCTGGAAGAATGGCGGCTCCTGTACATAGGTCGAAGTAGTATCCCACTCGAACAACGCGCCCGTCGAGTTCGTGAGTCCCTGCCAGTGCTCATCTCCATCGAAGACATGTCCATAGTTTTCTTTAAACATCTCGGCAGAAAGCGAAGCCGCAACAACGTCGCGCACCTCTTCCTGCGAGGGCCACAAGTCTTTCAGATAGACACTATCACCATTGATGTCCGTGCCAACCGGCTCCTTCGTCAGATCAATATCCACGGTGCCAGCGAGCGCATAGGCCACAACGAGCGGCGGCGATGCCAGGAAACTTGCGCGCACCTGTGGATGAATGCGTCCCTCGAAATTTCTATTGCCACTTAACACGGCCGCCACGACAAGATCGTTGTCCTGCACGGCTTCAGCAACTGGATTAAGCAAGGGACCACTGTTTCCGATACAGCTAGTACACCCGTAGCCAACAAGGTGAAAGCGCAACGCCTCAAGATACGACAAAAGCTCTGCGTTCTTGAGATAGTCCACAACAGCACGTGAGCCAGGGGCAAGGCTTGTCTTGACGGTAGGCTTGACCGAGAGACCACGCTCAACGGCATGTTTTGCGACAAGGCCAGCCGCAACCATGACGGAGGGATTCGAGGTGTTGGTGCAGCTTGTAATCGCGGCAATGGCAACAGAGCCGTTGGTCATGTGTGACTGGGAACCGCCGATCTCGACCAACACATCCTTACCATGTCCATTATGTCCATTTGTACCATTGCCAGTGCTCTGTGCCGTAGCCAGTTTTTTCTCGGCATCTTCCTTTTGTGCCACGGGATCAGTCTGGCCCTGGGGATCCCCCTCGCCTAAGTAACGATTGACAGCATCCTCGGAAGTAATCTGGTCCTTTGCTTGCTTAAAACGGTCTGCATAAGCGGACCGGAAAACCTCGCGCATATTCTGCATAGGCACACGGTCCTGCGGGCGGCGTGGACCCGCAAGGCTTGGCTCAATGGTAGCAAGGTCAAGTTCGAGCAGGTCGTCAAATTGCGGCTCGGCTACGTCGTCGGTGCGGAACAGGCCCTGCGCCTTTGTGTAGTGCTCGACGAGTTCAACAAGTTTCTCATCGCGACCTGTGTCGCGCAAGTAGCGTAGCGTCTCGGCATCGACGGGAAAGAGTGTAGCGGTAGCACCAAACTCTGGCGACATGTTAGCGATTGTCGCACGATCAGCGAGTGGGAGACGACTCAGGCCCGGTCCCGTGAATTCAACAAATTTGCCGACAACACCACGTTTACGCAACATCTGCGTTACAGTCAACACAAGGTCTGTTGCGGTTGAGCCTTCGGGCAATGCGCCCGTTAAACGAACACCGATCACCTCTGGCGTGAGCAGGTAGAGTGGTTGTCCAAGCAATACCGCCTCGGCCTCGATACCGCCAACGCCCCAACCGAGCACGCCTAATCCATTAATCATAGTTGTATGCGAATCGGTACCAACAAGCGTATCGGGATAGGCAACGGTCTGCCCATCCTCGTCCTTTGTCAGGACAACATGTGCGAGATATTCGAGATTGACCTGATGCACGATGCCCGTGCCAGGAGGCACAACGCGGAAATTATCGAATGCCTGTTGCGCCCAGCGTAGCAATGCGTAGCGTTCGCTGTTGCGCTCATATTCGCGCTCAACGTTGCGTTCAAAGGAAAGTGTCGAACCAAACGAGTCGACCTGAACCGAGTGGTCAATTACCAGATCGGCAGGCACAAGAGGATTGATTTTTTGTGGATCGCCACCAATACGTGCCACAGCAGAGCGCATAGCGGCAAGGTCCGCCACCGCAGGGACACCCGTGAAGTCTTGCAACAGGACGCGCCCCGCCATAAAGGGATACTCAGCTTCGGAGGTCGAAGCATGCCCTGGCGTCCAACGTGCCAGTGCAAGCACATCGTTCTCGGAGACAATGCCATTACCTGCATTACGCAGCAGGTTCTCCAGCACAATCCTGACGGTAAAAGGCAAGCGGTCCAGATTCTCTACGCCCTTTGCCGCAAGTGCAGCTAACTTATAGTAGGTTATGTTGCCATACGCGCCCTCAAGTGTAGAGCGTGCGCCAAATACATCGTTGTACGTCATAGTAGTGTAGGTCCTTTAATGTGAAGTCGCAGAGAAGAGGGGATGTTAAGCAGATATTTCCCTGGCACTCCATAACAGTTTTTTCACTTTTATTATATAACAAAAGAAGGATTACATGGGTAATATACACCTTGCACATTCGCGCTTGACCCGCTATAGTTGCAAAGACATCTCTACGCAATAGTTGCAATCTTTCGTTTACTAAGAAGGAGGTACGTGCATGAAACGTCCTACATATATATTGTTCATTTTGTTAATGCTATTTCTCGTAAGTTGTGCCTCCTCAAACGGCTCCACGGCTTCTCAGCAGGCCTCAACAGCTACAAGTACTATTGTACAAACGCCAATTCCCAACACACCTTCGTCTAACACACCGTCGCTTGGCACATCGAGTATCCCTGGCATTCATCTACCACAGGGATTTCAGATCGGCGTGTATGCAAAGGGACTGAATACCCCACGCTTTATGACAATTGGACCTAATGGTGTTTTACTCGTGGCTAACAGGGGTGGAAACTCGATTGTAGCATATCCAAAGGGTACAACTGCTGCACAAGCTGGTAATCCGGTCACAGTTGTCAGTGGACTACATGACCCCACCAGTCTTGCAATACATAACGAGTATCTTTATGTCGGCGAGGGGTCAAGTATTGCGCGTATGAAACTCAGTAGTGATCTGAAGGTAGGGCCTATCGAGCGCATTATCACCGACCTACCTTTAGGAGGACAACACAGCACACGTACTGTACTGGTTGGCCCTGATAACCATATCTATGTATCCACTGGCTCAGACTGTAACGTGTGTATCGAGTCGGACCCGCATCGCGCGGCGATATGGAGGTACAACATGGATGGCTCAGGCGGACAGCAATATGCGAAGGGTTTGCGTAACGCGGTTGGTATGGCACTTAATCCGTGGAATCAGCAAATCTGGGTGGATGTAAACGGGCGCGACCTGCTTGGTGACGATATACCGCCCGAAACCGTCTATGCACTTACCAACTCAGGTGACTATGGTTGGCCTCGTTGTCACGCTGGAACTCTTCATGACCCGGAATTTGGCCAAGCAGCCAACGCATGCGATGGAGTGCAACAACCTCTAGTCAAGATGCAGGCACATTCAGCACCGTTAGGCATAGATTTTTATCCAACAGCAAGCACACAATTTCCCACATCCTACCGGAACAGTGTGTATATAGCGTTTCACGGCTCATGGAACCGGAGCGCGCCTACTGGCCATAAGATAGTACGCGTTCAGTTACAAAACGGGAAGGTTGTAGGACAACCTGAGGATTTCGCAACGGGTTGGCTGGCTGGAGACAGAAACTCGACGGGCAGACCTACGGGCGTCACATTTGGTCCTGACGGTACGCTGTTTGTGAGCGATGATACATATGGTGTAATCTACCACATATGGTACCAAGCATAGATAGGTATCTCGCATATTGACAAAATAACACTATTTTCGTAGAGTAAGGACACCAACACCTGAACAGTGGAATTGCAGGCAGGGAAGAGGAATGGTAGCATGGCACAATGCTTAGACAAAGAAGAATGTGGGATGGAGAATCGCGACCGGGCACGCTTCTGCGCTCGCTGCGGTATAC
>CAXTUE010000024.1:0-2216 GCA_964247355.1 uncultured Ktedonobacteraceae bacterium
GCCGCCTGCACCCAGTTCGCATCTTCCCAACCCCCGATCTCATGTTCACATATCAGCCGTGCAACCTCTGTAATCAGTGCTTCAGATGCATCCTGCTTCTGCAAAAACTCGCTCACGATACGCGCCGACCGTTCCGAGTGCGCTGTATTATACACCGGATCGTCTGGCCCAAGTTCTGGATTTTGCTTTGGACTATCCGGTCCCGGAAAGGCGCGCTCCATATCATGTGTCACCGTCGCCAACAACATCGCCTCAGAAGCATTCGGATCTATACGTCTTAACCATTCCTCCGCTTTCAACAGGTGCTGCGCATGCCTTCCATAGTTATCTATGACCCACGTGCGAGCAAGTAAAAGTATATCGCTCATATGTTCTTTGCACTCCTTAATTTTCGATGTGTAATGCTCCCCTACATATCTTACCCCAGTTGCTGATAATTTGAGAAAGCGTTTCATTCAACGTTCCTATCATTGTATATCTACCACTTGACAAGTGAATAGCAATATGTTATAAAATAAATAGCGAACGGCTATTAAGTAGCGTCGAAATATGTACAAGTTGTTTTAGAGCCGTGTTATGATAGACTTCCTTTATATGAAGCTGCAGATAGAATTGTCAGGAGAGCAACATGCTACTTGACCCAAACATTGTGTTTCTGCTTTTCATTGTCGCGATACTCGGCATCTATGTCGAAATTGCCCATCCTGGTACTCTTGTGCCAGGAGTTATTGGTGGCATCGCGTTTCTCTGCTTCCTCTTTGCTGCCAGCTTCCTGACACCAAACTGGGTAGGGTTAGCGTTCATGTTGCTGGCCGCAGTTTTGCTCGTGCTTGACGTAAAACTGACTACACATGGCATCTTAACTATTGGAGCGATGGTTTCGCTCGTCGTAGGTGTGTTCCTCTTTTTCAATAATACTGGTCCAGGGGATGCCCAACTCAATCCAATTCTTGTCTATATGGTAACTGCCATTGTTGGAATTGTTGGCTTTCTTGTCGCTAGAATTGCGATGCGAGTGCGGCGAATGCGTGTCACAACGGGAGTAGAGAGTATGATAGGCGCGACCGTCATAGCGAAAACGCCGTTGGTACCAGAGGGACGTGTTAGCTATGCGGGTGAGGACTGGGCAGCAATTCTTGATGATTCGGCAACGTCCGCCGATCCTGGCTCAAAACTTCAAATCGTTTCTGTAGAGGGATTACGCCTTTACGTTCAACCTCTTGGTTCAGTATTACGCAGTGACTCTTCAGGGAAAATTGTAGAAAGTATGTCTCATTCAAAGGAGAACATCTAAATGGGTCCTATTATTGCTAGCGTACTTGGTGTCATTGTATTGATCGCGCTCTTTCTGCTCCTGTCATCCGTTCGAGTCGTGCAGCAGTACGAACGTGGTGTCATCTTTGTACTGGGACGATTGACTGGCGCGAAGGGACCGGGTATCTTCCTGGTGCCGCCGTTCATCTCGCGTATGGTCAAGGTCGACTTGCGTATCGTCACGCTAACCGTGCCACCACAAGAAGTGATTTCGCGCGACAACGTGACCATCAAAGTTACCGCAGTGCTGTACTTCTATGTCGTCGACCCCTCGGCAGCCGTTACCAACGTCATGAACTTCGTTCAGGCAACCACTCAGATCGGGCAAACCACACTGCGTAACGTGCTTGGTCAATCGGAGTTGGACGAGCTTTTGTCACAGCGCAACAAGATCAATCATGAGCTACAAACCATCATCGACGAGCACACCGAGCGCTGGGGCGTCAAGATGACCGCCGTCGAAATCAAAGACGTTGAGTTGCCCGTTACGATGCAACGCGCAATGGCGAAGCAGGCCGAGGCCGAACGTGAGAAGCGCGCGAAAATCATTCATGCCGAAGGTGAGTATCAGGCGTCTGCCCAGTTAGCGAAAGCTGCTGGCGTCATTGGCTCACAACCGAACGCGATGCAACTACGTTACCTGCAAACGCTGACGGAGATAGCCGTCGAGAAAAACTCGACCATCATCTTCCCGCTCCCTATGGACCTTGTGGAGCCGCTCATGAATGTGATGAAACGCCAACCAGAGGCGCAACAAGCACCAATCGACGGCCCAACACAGAACGGTCATGTGACCTCAACACTTCGATAAAAAGCTCCGATATCATGTGGCGAGGATCGGGGCACCCGCGGGCGGGGGGGGGGGCCGCCCAACAAAAAAAACAAAAAAAAGAAGTGGAGGG
>CAXTUE010000024.1:2226-8531 GCA_964247355.1 uncultured Ktedonobacteraceae bacterium
CAAGGAGAACTACCTCGTATATGGGAGGGACGTTCCCCTTGCGGGCGCCTTTGTTGCTACGACAACTGCATTTTGACAATTTGCTACAAGCCGTTTGAAAGGCCGTTCGTATGATTCTCGCCTTGTTTGTCGCGTAAGTACTCGGCAACGGTCCTGTACGTCTCTTCCGAAATGAGACCTTTAGAGACGTAGTATGTGAGCATAACATCTAGCTTCAAAATGCTCATCAGGTTGTAGCCATGCTGCCGTAGACGCTCTGACGCTCCATGTTCGCGGTCGATGAGCACAATAACGTCTTTGACCTTTAACCCATTCTCTTCCAGAAGTGCCGCCGTTTCTAAGCTGCTGCTCCCTCGTGTAATCAGGTCGTCGATGATAAGCGCAGTATCACCTTTCGTGAAACGGCCTTCGATGCCACGCTTCCCCGTTCCTTCTGGACGAATGCGTGCGTAAATCATAGGCGTCGAGGTCTCTAATGAGTAGGCAGACGCAAGAATTAAACCTCCTACCGGAACTCCTGCCACAATACTGAAGGGATGAACCCTCGCACGGCGCAACGATTGCGCCAGATTAATTTCTTGTTGCATCAGTTTCGCTGCAACATTTAACGCGGTTGGGTTACTAATCAAGACCTTGGGGTTCACAAAAATCGGCGAACTCACTGCTGACTCGCTCACTGTAAAATTCCCAAATTGTACCGCGCCAAGATCAAATAGCATTTGCGCCAACCAAAGATTATCCAGAGACTGCTCTTTCGCCACCTCTCATCATCCTTTCTGCGGAGAACATCGTATGATATGGACTATAGCATATCACATAATACGTCGTAAACTGCCCTGACTACACAGCTTTCTCTTGCATTAGGGCCATTTGTATGATAACTTACCACAGAACGAATACAGAAACAAAGTAACGATCAGGGAAAATACTATGCCAATTCTTAGCTGTTCAGGGGTAGGGAAGTCATTCGGGGCGGAGCGCATCTTTTCTGGAATTACATTTCAAATCAACGAGCATGATCGTATCGGACTGGTTGGCCCCAATGGAGCAGGAAAATCTACACTTCTCAATATTTTAGCTGGACGTGAGCAACCTGACGAAGGTTCGGTTGCCATCGCTCGCACTAGTCGCATTGGCTACCTCACACAATATGTCGATTTTCAACCGCAGAACACCCTACGCGAAGAGTTATTAACTGTCTTCTCCCAATTGCAAGTATGGGAACATGAATTAAGCACACTTACCCAGGAAATGTCGTCGGCTACTACACAAGCTAATAAAACCTTATACGACACACTTCTGGCACGTTACGATGAGCTACAAACGCGCTATGAACATGCTGGCGGCTACACCTATGAGAACCGTGTCGATCAGGTGCTCGATGGCCTCGGCTTCACACGTGAACAACAGGCGTCTCCTGTTATGCGCCTCAGTGGTGGGCAACAAACGCGCGCTTCTCTAGGTAAGTTGCTCCTACAAGAACCTGACCTGCTACTGATGGATGAACCAACAAACCATCTTGACCTTGCCGCGCTCGAATGGCTTGAAACATATCTCCTCAGTTGGAAAGGGGCAATGGTTATTGTCGCGCACGACCGCTACTTCCTCGATAAGATCGTAACTCGAACTATCGAGATGGCCTTTGGACGCATCGAGGAATATCCAGGCAACTACACAAAGTATCTCAGTCTACGCGAAGAGCGCATGGAACGCCAGATGCGCGAGTATGAGGCACAGCAGGCGCATATTGCTCATACCGAAGAATTTATTCGGCGTTATAAAGCCGGACAGCGCAGCAAAGAGGCGCGTGGCCGCCAAAAATTGCTGGACCGTCTCGAACGCGTCGAGCGACCACAGGACTTTCCCGAACTGCACTTCGAGTTTACGCAAGTAACAGATAGTGGCCTCGTCGTCATCTCAACGCACAAACTCACCGTTGGTTACGGTGGCGGCTCAAGGCGTGACCCACAGAGAAGCAGTGAACCTACAACGCTAGCGCGTGTCGCGGACCTTGAGTTGTTGCGTGGAGATCGTGTTGGCTTTATTGGCCCCAATGGAGCAGGCAAGACGACCGTTCTGCGCACACTGATAGGCGAACTTCCTCCAATCAGTGGACACGCAACCATCGGCCATAACGTGCGCATAGGCTACTACTCACAAACACATGCCGGTCTCAACTACGAACGCACCATTCTCGACGAAATTCGTCAGGTGAGCGTCTTGAGCGAAGAGGGCGCGCGCGGTTTCCTGGGACGCTTCCTCTTTTCGGGCGACGATGTATTCAAGCTTATTGGCTCGCTGAGCGGTGGCGAGCGCAGTCGTGTCGCGTTAGCAAAATTGACCCTGCAAGGCTCGAACCTGCTCATTCTCGATGAACCAACAAACCACCTTGACCTACAATCGCGTCAGTTTCTCGAAGAGGTGTTGAGTGACTTTGAGGGTACCTTACTTTTCGTCTCGCACGATCGCTACTTTATCGATAGTCTTGCGACAAAAGTATGGGCCATCGAAGACAGCATATTAATTCCATACATGGGCAACTACACCGACTATCGCACAAAAAAGCAACCAATCCTGCTCGACGTACCTCCACCAGTCGCCAAGAAAACACCTGTCGTCGAAAAAGCACCCGCTCCAGCTATAAAGCATAATAACAAAAAGCCATCAAGGACAAAGGTGCGTACCGTTGAAGACGTTGAACGCGATATTGAAAAAGCAGAGGCGCAGGTCAAAACCGTAGAAAATGCCCTATCAGAAGCCGCCCTTAACGCCGATGCCGAGCAGCTTACCCTGCTATCCGCCGAGCATGAACAGGCTAGAGCGCGCGTAGATGAATTGCTTGCGGAGTGGGAACGTTTGGCCGACGAAGTAGGCGCATAGGGACTGGTGACACTGTTTAAAAATCGAAGCTGGACACGACCTTCAAGAAGGCCATCACTCACTCACCTTCTTCGCCTGACACCTGTTATTATCCCACTAATAAACGCAACAATCGCTATAAGAACAGGTACCACTGCCGCAGCCGCGAGCCAAAAGCCCAAGAAGAGGAGCGGCTGCAAAAACGCTGTGTGCGCTTGCAATTCAAAGACGATTTTTCTGTAAGCGGGACGATATCCTAGACTAATGCCAAGAATCGCGATTGGAATAAGGCTAAAGAACAGTGTTACAAGAACGCGTAGAAAGCCATAACGATAAGAGCCTCGTGCGGCATTGACGCAGAGAATTGATAATCCCAAACTCTCTAAAAGCAATGGAACGGCAACTGGCAACGTAGGGCGAATAATTGGTAACAGTCCGCCCACAATCCCTAACACTAGACCCACAAGTTGCAAGCCCATGCCCGCAAGGAAGGAGAGCGGCCAACCACGCCGTTTTTCTGACGCGATTAACTCGTTTCTCTGAGGCAGAGCTTTGTCTTGATTCTGCGTAATCGCGATGCTGGACATAATATTTGTTTTGATCGCATAACTCTCCGGGTTGCTTGCGTCAAGTTCAAGAGAGCGTTCTATTGCGCCCAACGCCTCCTGATGGCGTCCCATATTTGTTAAGACTACCGCTCCCATACTCCATGCTAGTGGGTTTTCTGGTTCTTGTTGACGTAATTGCTCAACAACCAGAAGTGCCTCTGGAAATCGACCCATCATACCCAGAATTTGACTCTTCAATGTCAGCCCTGAACTCGCATCAGGTGTAATTTGTAGTGCTTGATTGGTAAGTCGTAACGCCTCTTCTGGCTTCTGCGCCTGAAACTGTTGCATCGCCGAATTGAGCAATAGTGTCGTCTGCTGTTGACGATGTTGCTCAAGCTCGTTAGAACGAAGAGGTCCTGACGGTGTGCGCTGTTGTTGTGCCGAAGGTGATAACTGTGCTGTTGCTGTTGCGGCAGCATATGAACTTTGTTGTGTTGCTGCTTGTGGAGTTTGTGGAACACTCGCTGCATAAACCGGAGCGTGGATAGGACGAGGTGCAGGTACCACTTGTTGACGCGACGCAACATCTCCAACCAGTACAATAGGCTCAGATGCTTGTCCAAAAACCTGTGGCTGTTGCTGCATGCTCAAATTGTTTGCAAGACAGGTATAGAGCGTTTGCAATGTAACATTTCCCGTTGTCGGGTCCGCAGCACTTCCACTCAAGCCAACAATCATATGGTACATCAGTAAACCTAGACCACGCTCTCCTGTCTCAGGACTCATCGCATTGCCACGACATGAGCCAATGACTATTCTATTCTGTGACTGTTGTAATCCTGTCACCATTGCAGAACCCAAGAGTGGCTGAATATCGTAGGGTGAGATTTGACGAGTACTCCATGCTTGCCCTGTCTGAAACGAATCAAGTATGAATAGAATAGTAGCGGCATAGCTCTGGGTCATCGCTTTTTGCGACAAGGAAGCAAGTTGCAAGCCTGTGGCCGGATTTGCAGAAGAGGTATCTGCCAGTGCTAGATAACCTTCACCACTTCTCTGATCAAGAAACGCATGACTGGCGATATAGATAAGGACAAGATCATCTGGTTGAGCAATCGAAAGGCAAAGTTGTAGTACAAGAGACTCGACAAGCTCTCTTGTTGTATGTGTACCATACAGTAGTTGCACATCGGCGGGTGCCCATCTGCCGCCTCGCTCGTTCACAAGCCATTGAGCAAACGCGCGAGCATCATTTTCAGCAAACTGTAGCGGTTGAAATAGATTGTCTGAATAGGAATTGACACCCACAACAAGTCCGAGGCGTCTACCCATATTGAGTTCCCTCTACGTGTTACATAAATTCTATATTGCGTAAGTATTGTACGCTACTTCGTTTAATCGCGGTGAGAAACTCGCAAAAATAAGTACTTTTTGGGATGATATAGCCCCTACATTCTGTTTCAGAACAAACGAAATATGGTATGCTGACTTAAGGATCATTGTTTTAAGGAGGTTCAGCAAATGTCGCGTGTTTTAGGCATCACTGGAAATATTGCCTGTGGAAAGACCTCTGTCGGTCATATGCTGTTAGAACTGGGAGCCGAACGCTATATTGACGCAGATGCAACCGTTCATGCTCTCTACGAACGTGGTCAACCAATCGCGGTGAAAGTCGCTGACGCGTTTGGTCCCTCGGTCATCGCTCCCGATGGAAGCGTGGATCGCAAGGCGTTAGGCACCGTCGTGTTTCAAGACCCCGAAGCGATGCGCCGCCTTGAACGCATTGTGCATCCAGCCGTTGGTGTCGCTATGATGCAGGAACTTTCTCAAGTGAGTGAAACAGGCATTGTAATCATCGACGCTGTAAAGTTATTAGAAGGCAACTCTGGCAAACTCTGTCAAAGCAAATGGATGATTACTTGCCCCGAAGAGCAGGAGTTGGCGCGGCTCATGTCTCGCAACGGCTTTAGCCAGCAAGAAGCTGAGGCACGAATTCACGCTCAACCCTCCGTCGTCGACCGCCTTCCCCTTGTGGACGAGGTGATCGACAACGGAGGTTCGCTAGAAGAGACGCGTCAACAGGTCGTAGCCGCCTTTGCCCGTTTCCAAAGCAAGTTTCCCGCCTGATTGCTACGAGTGCTTCCCATCTTCGTTCGCACTCGCTCGCGTCCCTATCACAACAAAGAGCGGGTCGTGTCCTCGCCTGAACCATGATGCCTGCGCGTCTATGTGTTGCTCAACTTTAACCTGAGAAAAGCCGCCCGCAAGCTCATAATACTTCTGTACAAGCGCGATATGGCTTTCGTTATCCCCCTCGTACCAGATGCGTACAGCTTTCGTCGGAAACATTCTATCGGAAAAACTGACTAACGAGACTCCTCCTGGCTTTAGCACTCGTGCAACCTCGCGAAACACCTCGACAGGCCGCTTCAAGTACTGAACTGAGACAGTATTGATAACCGCATCAAAGCGTCCATCTTCAAATGGCAACTGCGGATTTTTGTTGAGATTATGAACGATGTACCGGCTCAATTGCGAATTTGCCTTCAACTCCGCCTCGTTCATCCCAAGCCCTACCACTTCTGTGTAATGTACCTCTGTCGGCAAGTGTGAGCGGTAGCTACTCATAATGTCAAGAACAACAGCATTCGCCGGAACATAACGCCGAATCGCATCCGTCACCGCCGCAATCGCAACATCATCTATATGCACCACCATGCGTGGCGCAACATAAAAATTGCCATCATCCGACTCGTCTTGCCGCGTAAAATCTTGTTGTGTGAAGTTATTAATCACGAATGTATCCTTATCTATGAAAGGAACAGGGGACAAAAAACCAATAAAGAACAACCCCCCCTGAATGGGGTTTGTGGCCAGGTGGGGGGATTTTTGGCC
>CAXTUE010000024.1:8541-17386 GCA_964247355.1 uncultured Ktedonobacteraceae bacterium
AGACACACCCCCCTTTATTTGTTGTTCGTCCCCTGTTCCTCTCTTTGTGCGCCGCCACAGGCGGCGTGTGCGTCGTCAAAAACACTAGCATAATCCCTTGTAATTATGTACCGTTTTGATGTATAAAAAGCAAGAGTTACACATATTTGTGTATATTTATGAACTGTAGAGCTAAAAGCCTTGACTAAACGCGGATCAGCAGGTATAATTTTAGCAATTTGAAACACGTATCCTAAAAACCCTATTCTTTGAAAAGGCGCGTATTCTCATGTCTTCGACTCTCTGGCTTGGAACCATACAAGCAACAATACAACGAACATTATGGTGCCACATTCCCCATCTTATAGATGGGCCAGATGGCGTTTTTCAAGAACGTGCTTTTTCTTCCTCATCCCGTTTCCAGGGGTGAGGAATTTTTTTTGTCCTTTTTATGGTCTCTGGGAGGGTATATGAGCAATATTACACTTTCTACGTCAAGAAACACGCTTACACCTATTGCTGGAAACTTTATAGGAAAAGATATCGTTTCGCTCGATCAATTTTCGCAGGATGATCTCTATCAGCTTTTTACGCTGACGCACACCATGAAACGTCTTGCTCTCAATAGCGAACCTTCAAATCTATTAGCCGGCACAATCACCTCATTGCTGTTTTACGAACCGTCGAGCAGAACATTCGGCTCGTTCGCGACCGCAATCAAGCGCCTTGGTGGACAAACGCTCGATATCCAAAGCCCTGAAACCGTCACCTCCGTCTATAAAGGTGAGTCGTTTGAAGACACGATTCGCGTCTTCGAGGCGTACTCGGACGCCATTGTCCTGCGTCACAAAATCTCCGGTGCCGCTAAGCAAGCCGCCGACGCTGCCGAGTATGTGCCGATTATCAACGCTGGAGATGGCAACAACGAGCATCCAACACAAACCCTGCTCGATCTCTATACCCTGTACGAAACATTTGGCCGCCTTGACAATATCACTGGCTTGCTTGTTGGCGACCTGTTCAATAGCCGTACCATTCACTCGCTTATTCGCGGCCTCTCGCTGTTTAGTGGCAACACTGTGTACTTGCTCTCACCACAGCGACTACAATTGACTCGCGACGACTACTATGCCTTGCGCGAACGCGGTATCACGATTATCGAGATTACGCGCGAGCAAGATATTCCGCGCGACTGCAATTTCTGGTACTGGACACGTATCCAAAAGGAACGGTTTGTCTCGCTTGAAGACTATCAAGGCGTTGCGCAAGAGACGTTTACCGTCACGCCACAGCTTATGCATCGCTATGCCAGCAACAATATGATCCTGATGGACCCGTTGCCACGCGTTGGCACAATTGATCCTTCGGTTGATCGCGATCCACGCGCCGTGTACCTGCGCTCGCAGATTCGTAACGGCTTATACACGCGCATGGCCTTGCTAGCATTGGTACTTGAAAGAGTATAATTAGAAAGACTAGGATGTCAGAGGGACTAAGATGTCAATCGTTACAATACACAAGAATCTACGCACGGAAGTTGGTCCAATGTACACAGTTTCTGAGAGAAAAACGCCTCTACATGGCAAACTTATTCTCGCGGACGGCACCGTCATGCATGGAATATCGTTTGGCTATGAAGGTCCCGTCGCGGGCGAGGTTGTCTTCAGCACGGGTATGGTTGGCTATCCTGAGTCCCTGACTGATGCCTCGTTTGCTGGTCAAATCCTGACTATGACCTACCCCCTTATTGGCAACTATGGTGTTCCTGACCGCTCATGCTGGGAGAGCGACCGGGTACAAATCTCTGGCTTGATTGTCTCAAGCTACACTCATGAGCCATCACATCGTCAAAGTATTATGAGTCTGAGTACATGGCTACAGGAGCAGGAAGTGCCTGCGCTGGAAATCAAGGATACACGTTTCCTGGCAAAGCATATCCGTACGCATGGTGCAATGCTCGGTAAAATCGTCTTCGATACCGACATTCCTTTTCACGACCCCAATACCGACAACCTTGTAGCTCAGGTCTCTAGTTCCCGTGTTTCTGTTGACGGGAGTGGCGACATCACGCTTGCCCTGCTTGATTGCGGCGCGAAACACAATATCGTACAAGCCCTGTGCGCGCGTAACGTTCGTGTCATCACAGTTCCCTGGGACTATGATCTCTTCTCATCTTCGCGCGACTTCGACTTCGATGGTCTGCTGATTTCAAACGGCCCCGGCAATCCAAAGACGCCACTGAAGACTATTCAGACCATTCGTACCGCGTTAGAGCAGAAAGTCCCAACACTCGGCATCTGTCTGGGCCATCAACTGTTGACACTCGCGGCAGGTGGCGATACGCATAAGCTCAAATTTGGTCATCGCAGTCAGAACCAGCCCTGCTTGCTAGAGGGGTCGAAGCGTTGCTACATCACTACACAAAACCACGGGTTCGCTGTAGAAACGTTGCCCCCCGACTTTACCCCGTGGTTTACGAACGCGAACGATGGTAGCAACGAAGGCATGTGTCACAACTCGTTGCCTTTCTTCTCTGTGCAATTTCATCCAGAAGCAACACCCGGTCCAGAGGATACGGAATGGATTTTTGACTTCTTCCTCGACAAGATAAAAGGGAACTGAACGTGAAGACATTACAAAAAGTGCTGGTATTGGGCGCGGGCGCGCTCAAAATCGGACAAGCGGGCGAGTTTGACTACTCTGGTTCTCAGGCACTTAAGGCGTTGCGCGAAGAAGGTGTGGGCACCGTCCTCGTGAACCCAAATATCGCTACCATCCAGACATCAAAGGCATTGGCCGACGAAGTATACTTTCTGCCCGTCACACCATTTTTTGTTGAGCAAATTATCATTAAAGAGAGACCCGACGGTATTCTGCTCTCTTTCGGCGGACAAACTGCCCTGAACTGTGGCATCGAGTTAACGCGCAATGGCGTCCTTGAAAAATATAACGTACAGGTCCTGGGAACGCCCGTTTCAGCTATCATGCTGACGGAGGACCGTCACGAGTTCGCGCAACATCTCGCCAGCCTCGATATTCCCACACCACAAAGCAAAAGTGCGGAGACGCTGAAAGACGCTCTTGCCATTGCGAAAGAAATCGGCTTTCCTGTCATGGTTCGCGCGGGCTTCGCGCTCGGCGGTCAGGGATCGGGCATCGCTCATCATCTCGAAGAGTTGGAGCATATCGTCACCACTGCGCTCGCCTTTGCGCCACAAGTGCTCATCGAGCAATACCTGCATCATCATAAAGAGGTCGAGTACGAGGTGGTACGTGACCGCTACGATAACTGTATCACCGTCTGTAACATGGAAAATATGGACCCGCTCGGCATTCATACCGGCGAATCTATCGTGCTCGCTCCAAGCCAAACACTCACCAACGCCGAATATCACGAACTACGGAGCGCATCAATCAAGATTGTACGTAGCCTCGGCATTGTCGGCGAATGTAACGTGCAGTTCGCGCTCGACCCTAAAACCTCGGCCTACAATGTCATTGAGGTCAATGCGCGTCTCTCTCGTAGCTCCGCTCTCGCCAGCAAAGCAACTGGCTATCCTCTTGCCTACGTCGCGGCGAAGCTGGCATTAGGCTATGGGCTAACCGATCTTAAAAACGAGGTAACGGGCGTTACGCTGGCATGCTTTGAGCCAAGTCTTGATTATCTGGTTGTGAAGATGCCACGCTGGGACCTCGATAAGTTCAAAGGCGTCGATGAGACCATCGGCACGGGCATGAAGTCCGTCGGCGAGGTAATGGGCATTGGCCGTACCTTCGAGGAAGCCTATCAAAAAGCTATTCGTATGCTCGATCTGGATATCGAGGGCGCAACCTCTGAAAAAGTCTTTGGCAGTACCACGTCAATCGACGATGCACTGAGCAAATATCTTTATACCCCTACGCCTAAACGCATGTTCGCGCTGGCGATGGCACTGCGTTCGGGTATCTCTATCGAAAAAATCTATGATATCACCGGCATTGACCCGTGGTTTCTGCATAAAATCAAATCCATCGTCGATGCTGAGTATGATCTACAAGCCAGCCAGGACCTCTCAGAAAGTCGGCTCTGGGAACTCAAACAAATGGGTATCTCAGACAAGCGCATCGGCGTTCTGACGGGCAAGACAGGTTTAGAGATACGCAAGCTACGCAAAGAACTCGGCGTTCTGCCCAGTGTGTTCCAGATCGACACATTGGCCGCCGAATTTCCCTCGGATACCAACTATCTCTACATGACCTACAATGGACACCATCATGACGTAGAGCCACTACAGAATATGGGCGTCGTTATTCTCGGTTCCGGCCCCTATCGCATTGGCTCGTCGGTTGAGTTCGACTGGACCAGCGTCAGCACCGTTGAGGCACTGAAGCGGCACAACAAGCACTCTATCGTCATTAACTGTAACCCCGAAACCGTCTCGACCGACTACGATATCTCGGACCGTCTGTACTTTGAAGAGCTGACCTTCGAGCGCATCACAGACATCTGTGAATTTGAGTCTCCCTATGGAGTCATCGTCTCCGTTGGTGGTCAAACACCAAATAACCGTGCCAAAGCCTTACAAAACTATGGCATTCCGCTCCTGGGTACCGATGCCGTTAATATCGACCGCGCCGAGGACCGCAACAAATTTTCCAACTTGCTCGATACGCTTGACATCCGGCAGCCCGAATGGAACAGCTTTGCCAATATCGAAGAACTTACCGACTTTGCCGAGCGCGTTGGTTATCCCGTGCTTGTGCGTCCATCTTATGTGCTTTCCGGTAGCGCGATGAATGTTTGCTATACTGAAGCTGAACTGGAGCGTTATATAAAAGATGCTGTAGCGGTCTCGCCAGAGCATCCTGTTACCGTCTCCAAATTCTTCGAGAAATTCAAAGAGATTGAGCTTGACGCGGTGGCGCAGCATGGTGAAATCAAAGCCTTCGTCGTCTCGGAACATATCGAAAACGCGGGTGTGCATTCGGGCGACGCCACCATTGTGCTGCCACCACAAAACATTAATGCCGAAACGCGTGCCAAAGTCGAGCACGTAGGACACGCCATCGCCAATGCGCTCGCCATCACTGGCCCATTCAATGTGCAATTCCTGGCGCGTGACAATCAAGTCTATGTCATCGAGGCGAACCTGCGCGCCTCACGCACCTTCCCCTTCATCTCAAAGGTCACAGGCGTCAACTTCATGGCCCTGTTTGTAGACGCGCTATTCGAGGAGCGTCTTCCGGTTATTCCAATTCTGCCGCCCGATTTTGTTGCGGTCAAAGCCTCTCAGTTCTCATTCGCGCGCCTCTCAGGTGCCGACCCCCTACTAGGGGTCGAAATGGCCTCGACAGGTGAAGTAGCCTGTTTTGGCGACGATCTTGAGGAGGCATATCTCAAAGCTATTATTGCTACCGGCGGCTCCATTCCCAAAAAAGGCGTCTTCATCAGTCTGAAAAGTCAGCAAAAGAAGCTCGATTTTCTGGAGAGTGCCAGGCAACTACACGAGCTAGGCATCCCATTGTACGCCACGGCAAAGACATGTGAGTTCTTGCAGTCGCATGGCATTGATGCAACGATGCTCTACAAAATTCACGAAAACAATGCTCCTAATGTGCTCACATACTTCCGTGACAACAAAATCGACCTTGCCATCAATATCGTCGATAGTCAGGTCAAACAGGAGCGCGACGACGACTACGCCATCCGCCGCTATGCCGTTGACCACAATATTCAACTATTCACGAAAGTCAAGCAGGCGCGTCTCTTCATTGATGCCATCGTCAAGAAAGACCTTACCACTATCCCTATAAAAGCATGGAACGAGTATGTGTAGGGACCGATGTATCACGTCCTGTTCAGCAATATGCATTTTGGGAGGACGGAGTAAATTTACCGTATTAAACTGTCAGAAGTCATATATTAGGTTTGGGTAAGGTGCCCCGCAAGGGGAACGCCCCTCCCATATAATGTAGCTTCCCAAACGCATCTATGTATGGGAGGGGCGTTCCCCTTGCGGGCGCCCTGGTTGCTACCAAATTAAGGGAATAGCAATGTCAACAACACTCACCGGCTCCCTTGTGTTGCCCGATAGAATACTGCACGGTACGCTCACGCTTGCCAATGGAAAAATCGAGTGCATTGAGGAAGGTTTTGTGCAAAACCCTACCTATGATTACCGGGGAAAATATCTTCTCCCCGGCTTGTTAGAGGTACATGGACACCTGCGCGAACCAGGCTTAGAATACAAAGAAGATATCGAGCACGGTTCACGTGCCGCCCTCGCCGGTGGCTATACCACCGTGTTCGATATGCCAAATACAAAGCCGCCAACAACAACTGTTGCGCGTGTCAAAGAGCAGATACAGCGTTACGAGCAGAAGTCGTATACCGATTTCGCGATCAACATGGGAACATCGCTAGAGGATCGCGACGAACTCAAAGCTATTGACACAAGCCTGATTACAGGCGTCAAAATCTTTGCTGCCGGACACGCCACCACGCCTACAACCATAGGCCGCATCAGTGATATCGCCAGTATTTTTGAAATACTTGGTGAGCGTCACATCATGGCATTGATACACGCCGAGAACCAGGAACTGGTGAACTACTTCACGCATCACTATCGTACTGTCCTGGGACGAAATGATCCTCCCGCATGGAGCGAGGCTAGAAACGGTACCGTTGTGCTCACCTCTGTCCTCGAAATGATCGCGCTGGCAAAACACTTTGGCGTAAAGCTCTATCTCCTGCATCAATCCACGCCCGAAGAATTTGCCGCTATCGCCTTCGGCAGAAGCATTGGCGTGGATGTCTATGGCGAAGTGCTCACCTTCCATCTCGCGTTCAATACAGACGACTACGCAACGCATGGCAACCTCATCAACGTCTCGCCCTCGGTACGTAGTCCAGAAGTGCAGAAACGCCTCTGGCAACTGTTGCGCGAGGGAGTCGTTGATACCGTTGTAACCGACCATGCTCCCCATACCCTCGAAGAGAAGCACAAGGAAAGCGCCTGGGACGTTGCATCAGGCATTCCAGGCTTCCAGGAGTCGCTGCCCATCTTGATCACTGGATGGCTAGCACAGTTTGGGCACGAAACGCTTGACGAGGGCCTGATACGTATCGGACAAGTGACCTCGCAAAATATCGCGCGCATCTTTGATTTTCCGCAAAAAGGTGGTCTCATTGTTGGCAAAGATGCCGATATTGTCGTCATCGATACCGACAATACATGGACGGTGCAGAAGTCCGACCTATTTACAAAAAATCAGTGGTCGGCCTACGAGGGCAAAACATTCGTCGGGCGTCCTACCGCAACATTTCTGCGTGGTACTCAAGTATACCAGCATGGGAATATTATTGGAGAAGCGCAGGGAAGACGAGTCGAGAGGCATTTATGAACGATCCAGCAATTATGCAAATGTTTGTAGACGCGGGAGCCATCATCACCGATAGCCATTTTGTGTACAACTCCGGTCGTCATAGCTCCGTCTACATCAACAAAGACGCGTTATATCTCCATACACATATCATCTCGCAACTCTGCCAACATATGGCGCAATCCTATCACGCCGACTCGATAGATGTTGTCGTAGGTCCCGTGCTGGGCGGCATCGTCCTATCGCAATGGACAACATACGCACTGAACGCTAAACGTACGGCAGGTGAAACATTGGCTGTCTATGCCGAAAAAGAGTTAGGCTCCGATCATGCGTTTGCCTTCTATCGAGGCTACGATAAGCACATTCCAGGCAAAAATATTCTGATCGTTGAAGATATTTTGACCACTGGCGGCTCTGTGCGCAGAGTGATCGAGCTTGTGCGTAAACACGGCGGCAATGTCGTAGGCGTAAGCGCGCTCTGTAACCGTGGCAACGTGCAACCCGAAGACGTAGGCAATGTGCCCATTAACACGCTCATCACCCTCGACCTTGAAACCTATGCTGAGGAAGAGTGTCCATTCTGCGCACAAAACGTTCCCATCAATACAGACGTAGGCAAAGGGCGTATGTTTCTAGCGATGCAAAAGGTAGAGTAGTATGGATGCACACATTGATACCCCACTTTCTACGTTCAATGGTATATTAGAAAAACGCTGGTCTGAGAACACATTGGTATGTGTTGGCCTTGACCCAGTATATGATCGACTTCCTGCAAAGATACGGCAAGGTGTATCACCCGAAGATGGATTCTTCGCGTTCAATCGTGCCATTATCGATGCCACTGCCGATCTTGTCTGTGCGTATAAGCCAAACTCTGCATTTTATGAAGCACTTGCCGATAGCGGCATGCGAGCACTGACAAAAACCGTTACATATATCAAGCAGACATACCCTCATATCCCTGTGATTTTAGACGCCAAACGCGCCGACATTGGTAGCACAAACGCAGGTTACGTACAGGCCGCATTTGAGGCTATCGGTGCTGACGCTGTTACTGTTCATCCCTATCTTGGCAAAGAAGCCCTTGCCCCCTTTCTCACGAGAAAAGATAAGGGTATAATTGTGTTAGCAAAAACATCAAATCCGGGCAGCGATGAATTTCAAAACCTGCTTGTGGGCGACAAACAAGAGCCTTTGTATCAAGTTGTTGCTCGTCATGTAGCAGAACATTGGAATACTTCTGGCAACTGCGCGCTCGTCGTTGGCGCAACCTATCCCTCCGAACTTCAGCAAGTACGTGCGATTGTAGGAGATATGCCAATTCTCATTCCAGGCATTGGAGCACAGGGCGGCGACCTCGCAGCAACGGTCACAGCAGGAAAAGATAGTCGAAGTCAGGGAATGATAATCAGTTCGTCACGCGATATTATCTATGCTTCAAGCGAAGAGGATTTCGCACAGGCAGCTAGAGAAGCGACGAAAATCCTACGGGATAGTATTA
>CAXTUE010000025.1:0-11881 GCA_964247355.1 uncultured Ktedonobacteraceae bacterium
TTCCATAACCTGTCAATGCACTATGAACATGTGTCATGCGACGATCATCGGGAATATCATAGCTCACAACATACAACATTGTGTCTTCACTATGTCGCCCTTTCATGCTTCCTCCTTTTCACACATGTTAACGAATACTAAAGGGGGGATAAACAGGTATTTCGGCTGTGAGCCATTTTCCCAGCAGTCGTGTTTGTAGTTCGATACAACGCCGGTAATCGGTACGATAGCCAAAATGCGGGTGCTGAACCTCTTCTAACAGCCTTTCCTCAAATTTCGCATAGAAAGTTTTCTTCGCCGCTGCCTTTAAATGGACAACGCCGAGTTCTTCCTCGAAGTCACGTTCCGTTAGGATACGGTGATTAACGATGTTGAGTACAACGGAGTCAGCAATAATTGGACGAAATTCCTCCATCAAGTCGAGAGCAAGGGCAGGACGACCATGACGTGACTGATGCAAAAAACCTGCATATGGATCGAGGCCGACAACTTGTATTGCTGCGGCTACCTGTTGCGTCAACAGTGTATAGCCGAGACTCAACATTGCGTTGATTGGATCAGTTGGAGGACGCCTGCGCCGACGTTCAAATGTTAGTGTTGAGCTTCGTAAAAGCTGGCCAAAGACACGAAAGTACGCGGCTGAGCCGTTGCCTTCATACCCCAATAATGAGCCAACATGTGTTGTTTTCGCTATCTCCGGCACGATTGCTCGTATCGCCACGGCAGCATTGGCAATCTCTTCATTCGGGAAACTACGATTTGCGCGGAGCAAGAGTGTTCGCATGTTCTCTAGTTTTCCGCGTACACATGCCTGTGCAATAATCAACCCACGTTCAGGCTGACAGTGCGCCTCATATTGCGACCGGCGCAGTAGTGCATTCTTTGCAACCGGAGGTGAGAGCCGACCACGGAAGTGTCCATACATCGACAGAAAGCAGACCTCTATCCCCAGTTCTAGCAATGTGTGCAAAGCAGGTGTTGTAAGTGTCACATCACCTGAAACGACCACTTGCGAAATCTTTATGAGCGGCACCTCTACCTTGCGCTTGTCCTGGTATTGGATGACCAAATGCTCGTCGCGCTTCTTTACAATGGACTGTTGTTCGTTTAAGTAAAGTGTCGCCATAACTTGTTTTCTCTTTTCTACACATTTTCTTCGTTCCGTATGTCGTTGTTTTCCAGAAATAGCACTTCACGTGGCAAGCAAATGGGTTCAAGACTGCAATCCTTACACTTAGAGTGCATTGCTGGCAGTGTACTCCGCTTCGTATACTTGCCCGGCAGAGGTGGTGGTAGCTTTCCTTGTGTCAATAATGTAAAAGCAACATGAACTGTCGCCTCTGTACGTTCTCGTAACGCCTCGGTAAAAGGCACTTCCTCACGTCGCGCCGATTCAACATAGAAGATATAACCATGCGGAATCGTGCAGTGTAGCATTTCTTCAAGGCATAATGCTTGAGCGCACAGTTGCACATGGTCATTGAGCCACTCGCCCATCTTGCCTTTCTTGTATTCAATAGGCGTAAGTTGCTCTCCTGACTCCTCAACCACATCGGCGAACCCGCTGAGTTTGAGGCGTTTAGACCCTATCCACACGCGTCGCCGTATAGTAATACCATCTTCAGTAGTTGTACGTCCGCTATCACTCGTCTCATGACGCATCGTACCTTCAATAGTATGTGCGTTGTCCACAAATTCGCTGAGTACACACTCATAATAAAAACGGCGTGGACAATACTCCAGCGCGTTCAAATGAGAGAGCGATAGAGTTGTGTCTTCTTCTCGTTCGTGAATCGTGTTGTCATCATTCATATATTCTTATCTCATCAATACACTATTACAGGACACGAACCTGTCCCATACCCATTGCAGTTTTATATCCAATGCCACTATAAAAGGCGAATTGTGCGAGTAACACGATTTGCTGCTGCACAGACATTTCAGTGTTTTCCTCAGAGGCTATATCTTCTGGGGCTTGACGTAGAGTATAGTGACACGTCCCCACAAAACCACGTTGAGGATGCCGGGGAAATGTTACGATGTGCGAATGAAGATCATAGTCACGCAGTATCATCCCATCGTTCTGCACATAATGCTCAATGTATTCGGTTTGAACACTGCTGGTTAATGCAGGAGGTGCAACAGCGTGCCAACGTTTCGCAAGCATGGGAAAAATATACGCTGGAAGTGGCACATTGGCATAGAAGTTTCCATACGTCTTATTGGTCCAGCTGAACGCGGTCAACGATGCAAACTCTAAACCTAGTGCATTACTCATCTTAGAGGTCTTCGCTTGCTCAAGCAATGCGTCGTATGATGTAAAGCCAGTCCAACCTGATACATCAGTTGTTACGACCTCTTCGAGTGCGAACGCCTGTCTTCCTAAACGCATAAACGGTTGCTTTATTCCAGACGTACTTCCATTGAAGCGCAAAAGAGCCTCATACAAAAGCGGGAAGAGTTCTCCGCGTAAGAGTGTCACACGTACCGTATACGTATTCGTAGAATCCAACGACAGGTGTCTATTTTCACGTTCTGCCTCGCGCATTCGCGTTGTAGGAAGAGGGAAACGTAGGCTTGAGCAGGTAAACAGGCGCAGTTTATTACCCTCGTGCAACCAGTGCGCCACGTCTGGCGCGGCAACACGTACCCAGTCCAGAAAGGCAGCATGGACCAACTCACCCGAAAAAGGCATGAGAGTCCCGCGCTCCAGGGGACGCAGTTTTAACAACAATGCATACAGTCGCGCTGATGAAGGTGAGGAAGAGAGCATAGTCATGATATTCTCCGATCACGCGCTGTTAGGACGCGTCGGTTGATAGCGCATATCGGCGGGCACATGTATGCTCCTATCTCCGTAGTTACATGTATAATACTTGCCCGTCGCCACTACATGCGTGATGAGGCTCGCGGGTGCCATCGCTACAATATTGCAATTTTCAGGCATTTGTGCGAGATCGAGCGGATTGAGTACGCCACTTGCAGAATAAGAGCCATCCTTTCTTTGTGCCGAAACACAGGTCACAATCCTCACACGTGCTTTTGCCATCCACTTCCCCAGACGTATCCAACGTGGCAACGTTATCTGTTTTTCGCTCAAGACAAAGAACTCAAACGAGCTTTGTGGTGCGAGTTCTTTCGCACGTCCAAACACGACCTGATTTGTACTGACCTGCGGCGTGAAGTTATAGTAATTGACATTCGCCATTTTGAAGGTGTGAAACGCAAAGCTATACTGCAATGGGTGTGCGGGCGTCACGTACACGCCTTGCGTATTCATCACATTCAGGTCTTCCGCATAGCGTGGAACCTGCGCTAGATTGGCGTAGGGTGCCTTCACCAATCCGAGCGCATAGGTCAAGCCATAGTTATGCAGATATTTCTCAGTCTCGTAGAGCCGCCCCATCTCACGCGACGCATAGAAAAGATAATCGTGTAGTTCCAGGTGGCAGACTGTTACAAACATGTTGCATCCCTACTTCTTGCTTTTTTCCTTTACAGGACCGACACCATACATTACCGCGTATTGCTGTGACTCTGCGTTCGCCTTTGTCAGGACCTCACGCAAACGAGTTTCGTCACTTGTGATACGCAACGTCTCTTGTAGCAACGCGTCGAGACGCTCACCCGCGAACAGCGACCAAATCACACCGTCCTCTTTGAGCAACTGAGGTATAACCGTGTCCAGTGCATCACGTACAGCCTGACGCTGCAAAGGCATCTTTTCACGTTGCTCCTGCGGCATTTCATCATATAAAGCCTGCGTCAACTCAAGATTCGAGAAAATTTCACCATCGGCAAATACTATGCCCGCCACGATATTCTCTACCGTGCCAGTACGCGTATTCTGCGCTCCGTAGCGACGTGTGCGCAAAATATTATTCAGCACATAGATAAATTCAGCCTCAGTGGGATCTTTGATCGTCACCACAGAAGGGAAATAGACTTGTGGTACCACATAATCTTGCTCGCCCAGCGCGGTTTTCATCTTGCCATCTTCACTCATGGTGCCATTTTCCGAGGGTGCATTGAAGGTAAATTGCTGGTGCGACATATCATAGCCAGTGACCGAGAATGCCGAATCGACCAGCACTTTTGAGCGTTCTGACCCCTCGTTTCCAATGGCGAATCCATAGTAGATGCAATCAGGACAACGCTTGCAAAATTCGGCTGTATTGTACTTACATGCAGTGACCAGTTCGTAACGACGCAATAATTCACGACCCGTTAAACGCTCCGGTGTAGACTGCTTGCGTTTAAACAGCACAATACGGGTAGAGAGTGCCTGCGCTTTGCGACCGAGACTGACACGGCTTAGATTCAACTCGCCATCTGTCTGGAAGAGCGCGAACGAGTTGGTCTCACGCAACACAATAATGTGTGCGTACTTGCCCATTGGCAGCTTCGGAATTTCCTGCTGAAATACGTTGCTCGACTCAAGACTGTTTAAAAACATAGGACTACCTCTTTCTTTTTTTGTTTTGTAAAAATGACAACATCAGTGACTATAGCGCGGGTTCTTTCTCTTGTTCCTGAATTCGTTCGTTTGCACGTAAATGTACATAATAGGCTTCGCAACCGTCTTTGAAGCGATTGAGACGACTGCGCAAAGTGCCCCGCTCTTTTTGACAGTAAACAGTGTAGACCTGTTCAAAAAAATACTGAACAAACTCACCGATAGCCTTTGCCTCTTTGGTTTCGATCTCCTTGCCCCAGAATATCGCCCGGCCAGTCGCGTGTTTGTTGCGCACACGGTCCAGCCAGTTTTTCATCTCGCCCTGTATCTGCCAGAGCAGGTCATCATCGTTGATCTCTAGTGGACTAGTAATAATGGCCTTCGCCACGATATCTACCGGCTTAAGAATAGAATGAGACTCATAGCCACCACGGTAGAAAACGACGTACTTCTCCACGCATTGCTGAATAATTCCCAATGTGCCCTCCTTCATATCGAGCATCGTTTCACGAATAGCTCTGTCTAATAATTCTTTACACACGCGCTCATACAGACCGATATACTCTTTGATAGTACTTGCATACATGGACTTGATACGATCCTGTGTGCGGAGATAGCTGAAAATGTGTAATGGGTCGGTTTCCAGGTCACGCACAATGCCGGTCAGGTGCTTCCATTCCGGCTTACCACCCTTGGCATAGGTGTCGATGTTGACCTGATACACCTGCGTGAGTAACGCGAGCTTGTTCAAGACGCGATTGACACGTACGCGATTTTTGTGCTGTGTACTCTCGCTCTCGTCGAGCAAACGACTAAGACAAGGATGTGGCGCGTCAAAGACCACCGTTTCCTGGAAATCATGGCCGGATGAGAAAAGCGGCAGCAAAAGTTCCGATATAACAACTTTCGCACCCGTGACCAGAGGTAATGCGAGTGCCAACAAAGCGGGCATTGCCCACGATGCCGTATCGTTGTCATCACTACTGGCACGCATACCGAAGAAGCACATACCAGGATAGCTCTCGGCAGGGTACTCGTACTTTATATAGCCACGATCTGTTCGTTCCTTCGTCAACTCGCCAGGTGTATCAGCTTCCTCCTCATCCATAGACTCGCCCTCGTCGTCATAATCGGGTGCTATACGTGTCGGGGCCGATGAGGAGACAGGCTCGAACATATCAGACATAAGCACATCATGTACACTCAGCTTGTGGCCTGTAAGCTGACGACGCAATGTAAAGAAGTTCAAAGTGCTTAGTTCGTTGATAATGCCCTGTACCATTGCCCCCGTTTCGGGCGTGAAAAAGTAGTTTGGGTAAACCGAAATATACTTCGTCTTCATAGCCTCGAACTTGCTGCCAGTCAAGCGCAATGCCCCCTTTTGCAACAATTGACGTAGCATAAGCTCTAACGCACAGATGGCACACATGCCACCTGCGTTCGCACCCGCGTACAACGAGATTTTGTTCTTGTAGACCCACGGCTGGAACAGCACGGCATTGTCAGACTGAGCTTCCGTCGGATAAGAACTATTGCACAATGTACAGATCAACTTACGACCTTTACTCTTGCCTTTCGCGCTCGCATATCCCTCTAGCTCAGTATAAAAATCGGGCAATGAAGTACTGGCGCGGATGTTCGCAGGAAGGTCTATCACAGCTTCCAGGTACTCAGGTAAGTGATTGAGATACTTTTGACGAGACTGCAACACTACACGCAATTCATCGCCGATACGGCTCGTGAGCAAGTCAAATATGTTCTCAAAAATGGCTTGCAATGTACCATCTTGTGTTGTGATACCCTTGTGGTGATTCAGATACCAGGCACCTAACCAGAACCAGCGATACTCTACTCCACCCTTATTAGGAATGGTTTTTGCCTTGTCCCAATATGCTGTTAGCCCCAGCACCTCCACAACCTCTCGCTCAACCTGGGCGTGGAGCGCATCTTGCGTTTTATCGAGCATGCCCAGGACTGTTGCAAAAACAACCGAAAAAAAGCGACTAAGCATGCTAACACGTAGGTCAGGCTGGACATCATCGGGTAGTGGCGCGTCAATTTCTCTATTTACTTGCATTTGACGCAATTTCTCTAATGGTGTCGTGGTAATATCGTTGCGGGTGCGACTGATAATGGCTTTGCACAGCAAGTCCATATAATCTTCAAGGGTGAGAAACTCGAAGTAATAATCAGGATGTTTCGCGACACCTTGAATGCTAAACTTAAAGCCAGGAGCATCCTTCTTGATACGCCTCCCACATTCCTGCTGCAATCGTTCTCTGACGGATGCCACAATCTGCTCTGTTGTAACCGAGAACGTAAGCGTTTTCCGCAGGATATACACGACGCCGTCTGGAAAGAACAGGTAAGGCCAGATGCCGTCATGCTGCTTCTTGTTAGTGAAGATATCCCCAATACCATTGTTCACTACACTGGTGAAAAGGCCGCGCACTTCACGTATAGCGTGATAGCTAAAGGTAAGCCTGCCCCGACTGACACTATTCAGAATATCAGTAAGGTCGGCAGCCTGCGTAATGTCTCCAGGTGCTTTCAGTTTGTATGCAATCAGGTCAGAATAGGTGCATAAACTTCTTAGCAGAAGCACACGTCTTTCTGGTAAATGAAAATTCCACAAGTATGTATTAAAGTGAGTACCCCATTTTCGCTGCGTATTGACCACCAGAAAGGTGATATCCTCGATATAAGCCGCAACATCAGGGAAAAATTCCGCAGCATCACACCGCGAGAGTTCGTCTGTAATACGTGCCCTTGAATGTTCAATATCCGCGCGTGTCTTCGTCTCCACAGCATGTTCTGTAATTTTGTCAACGTCATGCATCATATATGACAAGATATAAATCTTACGCTCGATATCCGTGAAGCGTTCTGCTCCCTCAGACTCCAATAGATGCATGAGTCGCAGGGTTGGAAAGATGCCATTGAGCAGATGCGAGAACATGCTTTGGTCGTCGTTAGCCTCGAACTTGCGTTGAGTATCTTCACTCAACTTCTCGTTGTCATGATGCGTTCCTCCTTTCGCAGACATGACAACGTAGCGTTCCAGCATCTTTGGCACCATTACATCAATAAATGACAGCATGACCGAATCGTCAGGTGGAACCGACTGTTTCAGAAATTCAAGAATAAACAACAATCATCTCCTTCATAAAATACTTCTCGCGTGGATGCGTCCTACAATATCATCGGGTTATCGCTTTTGGTTTTGCGGAAGAAGAGTTCTGTTTCCGCCAGCAGTGCCTCCTGTCCGAAGATAATAGAGTACGATGAGCCATACTTATCTTCTAGCCGTACTACCTGAAATAGTGCCCCTAGGTGCAGGCTCTGCTTCAACTCGTCCGGTTGCTTGTCGCTGATAATACAGACAAGATTGCACTTGCCTAGCCGACGGTTTACCTCATGCAGCCATGTAGCTTTCGGCTCACGAACGGTAATCCCTGACTCAACCAATACTTTATGAAAATTTTCGCTTTGCGAAAGCATATCTTTTGGAGTGTACAGTAGCAGTGATTTGCGTTCAGGAACATACTCCTCTACCTGAAAGTAGAGCAGTTGACGCTCAAACTCTTTTTCATCGCCTCCCTGTGCTCGTACCTGTTGCATAAATTCTTCCCGCTCAATGATACGAAAACAAGTATTTGTGAGCAGGAAAAAGAGGCTATAGGTCTGTACATGCCCATCAACATCCCAAACCCCACAAGAAAGCGGACTTTGTCCGCGAAAGCTGATGAGTTCCGCGATAATTTCCGGGCAGTTTCGCTTGATGCCCCAATATCTTTTACCAGCCTTCTTCATCACCAGCCCACTGGACTCACTACCATAAAATTGCTCGTAACGTCGTTCCAGTGCCTCGGCAAACTGCGTGTTCTCATCCTGTAAATGGCGCAACTCTTCTACGACCTGCGCGGCTTGTACTACGCCCCACCGCCTTGCATAATGCTTAAACTCTGTCTCAACGGGAAATACTTCGTGGACACTCGCGTTAAATGACCCTCGTTTAAGCTCTGCGTCGTTTCTATAGCGTAACCCAAAGCGTTCTAATACAAAGCGCGGCACAAGCGCATAGGCACGATACACGGAATATCCTTCATGGCGTCCTAATCGGCCAAAGCGTTGAATGAACGAACCCGCATTAAATGCCTCGAAGATGAGCAAGTTGATCCGAAAATCAACGCCTATGTCCACGGTTGACGTTCCAACCAGCAGCGTTTTCTCAAAAGAAGCTTTTCGCTGTACAGGATTGGTCAAACCAGTATTCTCGCCAATCGTGATACCATATGGTTGCTCAAGTTCCTCTTTAAGGAGTTTCACCAACCGACGTGCGGTCGCAACAGAGTTGACCAGGATGGCCCCTTTCGAGTTTGGATATTGCTCGAAAAAGCTCCGTATCTCGTTTAGTCGCGTCCCAATCCACTGCTCAGTACGCTGCTCCTGCGTTATCTCGTGCAATTCAAGATCGCAAGGTTGCAGAATACGACGATAATCATCCTGTTCGGAAGAGGAATAGATACCGGAAATGCGTTTGTAACGCACACCGCCACGCTCTAACAATGTATCGAAGAGTTTACTCGGTGTAGCAGAGAGAAACACAAATTTGCGTCTTTGCTCTTGTTTACGCTCATACAATGCGAGGAAATAGCCAAGCATGTTTGTAACCGCGATTACCTGTGGCACACCAAACACATGGAACTCATCGAATAGTAGATAGTCATAGGACGCACTCAATTCATGTGGCAGTTCCTTACGCCGATGGTCCCAGCCATATTGTAGGCTCATGATGAGATGAACGATATCAGGATTAGTGAGCAGAATGTTGTTCCAGCGTAGTAGATTGCGTACCGCTTCCAAACGCTGAGAAATATCTTGAGAACGCATCAACTCGCTAATTTTGGCACTGAACATCGTATCATTGTGCGGTAAATGAATACCAAGACGCTGCTCATATGAGGGTAGAGCATTGTGCTGATCGCGGATTAACTCATTCGTGGGATACATAGCAATCACATGCTTATCATCGCGAAACGCAGGTAGGTATGCGCCTAAGCTCTTGCCATCTCCAGTCATCGCCGTATTGACCACGACATCTACATCAGGATCATTAAACGCTTCCCAGGTCTCTACTTGATGCTTGAGCAAGCGAGTTGTACCAACTTGCTCCGTTGAATGATACGCCGAATACACGGGTAAAATATGTAAGGATATACTATTCACCACTACTTCCTCCTGTCTTACACCTATCTTAACAATCTAATAGATAGAACAAATTGTTGTTATGCGCAGTAAACTTCTTATATCTCCTGTTTAGCTACTCTTTTTCCCATTTCAAAAACTGGCATATTCTTGTGTATTTATACATGTTTGAATAAATATTTTTATGCAAATTACAGCATCTGGTCAAAATAATATAATAGATGCACGAAAACATCCACTTTTGAAGAGTTATTGGGATATTTGTCCTTATGCACCACAAAATCTTCGTACCTCGCCTGTAGACTGCGTTTTTATAGACGTAAGTGGTATGATGTATTCAAGGCGAATACTTTACATCTACTACATCCCTATATTAAAGGTTGCATACGACATTTGGACGCGTTTACCCTGCTTCTGCTGGAGCTTGCGGCACAATTCTTTCGCGAGAACAAAGTACAGGCGTACCTTGTGGGCGGCTCCGTTCGCGATCTGCTGCTGCACAAGCCGTGTACCGATTGGGATATCGTCACGACCGGCGACGCACCCGCCCTCTCGCGTAAGCTGGCGAACAAGCTCAATGGCTCCTATGCCTATATGCATGAAAAGGCCAGCCGCATCACCATTAAGCAGAAGTATCAGACGCTTGTGCTTGATGTGGCTCCGCTACAGGGCCGCTCGCTCGAAGCCGACCTGCGGCAACGCGACTTCACGCTCAACGCCATCGCCAGCCCATTGTCCGAGGCCGTCCGTTCCTTTATAGAGGATATGCCGCTACCACTGATCGACCCACTCGCGGGCGCGCTAGACCTGAACGCGGGCATCCTCAGAGTTGTCAAGGATGATGTATTCCGGCAGGACACCCTGCGTCTGCTGCGCGCCATCCGTTTCGCCACGCGCTACAAGCTCTCGATAGAGGAAACAACGCGGCAATTTCTACAGCGCGACTCTCCGCTCCTGCTGCTCGCGGCACCCGAACGTATCCGAGCCGAACTCTACGCGCTGCTGGAGCCGGAGGGGGCGACCGAGACCCTGCGCCTGCTCGATTCCTATAACCTCTTCGCGCCCCTGTTTCCCGAATTTGCGCCTGCTCGCGGCATGCTGCAGCCCGGCCTACACCACTGGGACGTGTTCGAGCACTCACTACAGACCGTCGCCGCCCTCGAACGCTTGGCAACGTTACTGACTCTGACGCCCAAAGAAATGACCGAGACGACGCTGATTGAGACGGGACGCGGCGATCTGCTCGCTCTCCAAACATTGCTACACGAGGCGGAGCAAGAGGGCTATTTTCAGTTCGCCAGCATCACCTCGCCCGTCATGAAGCTTGCGGCCCTGCTCCACGATATCGGCAAGACCACGACGCAAGTCATACAGGAGGATGGCAAAATCACGTTCTACGGACACCCGCAGGCCGGTGTTCCGCTTGTCCAGTCCATAGCGCGCCGCCTCAGCTTGAGTACGCAGGACCAACGCCTGATTCGCCAGGTCGTCGCCAACCACATGCGCCCCGGCCAACTCAGCCACGATCCCATCACGCCCCGTGCCGTTCGTCGCTACTTCGTCGACCTCGGACCCGTCGGTGTTCCCGTCGCCCTCGTCTCCCTCGCCGACCATCTCGCTATGCGCGGCCCCGATCCCCTCACCGACGCCTGGACGCATCATCTCGCCACCGTCCGCCTCCTGCTCACCCGCTACATCCGCGAGCGCGAGGTCACGCTCCCTCCACATCTCGTCCAGCCCGAAGAACTCATGCGCAAGCTCGACCTCACCCCCGGCCCAATCATCGGCCAACTGCTCGAACAAATCGCCGAAGCTCGCGCCGACGGCCTCATTCATTCTAAGGAAGACGCGTTCTGGTTCGCGCAGGAACAATTAGATAAACACAACAAAGAAATGAATATATAATTTTGCCGCAAGCGGCAAAATTATATATTCATTTCTTTGTTGTGTATCAACCAACCATACCATAGTTGACAACCATTGACCTATGACGTACCATGACAGTGGCTTCAAAAGTTGCCTTATTGGGAGTGTGTTGTGAATACGATTGCCATATTTTACCAGGGACGCAAACAGGAAACCGCGACTGCTGCCGCCCAACTCGCACCGATGCTACAGCAACAAGGGCATGAGGTACGCGTCATCGACATTAGCCAGGAGATGGAGGAGGGCGACGACCCAAAACTACATGGCTGCGATGTGGTGATTGTCTTAGGT
>CAXTUE010000025.1:11891-17256 GCA_964247355.1 uncultured Ktedonobacteraceae bacterium
GCACAATATTGAACGCCGCCCGTCTGTGTGCCGTGCTAGATATTCCGCTTGTGGGCGTCAACTTTGGACGCGTCGGCTTTCTAACCGAACTTGAGCCGCACGAACTCTATTCGGAACTCCACCACTATCTTGAACGCGATCACTCTGTATGGACCGATAGACGCGCACTCCTACACGCAACTCTTCAGCAGAATGGCACACAAGAAGAGTTTCTCGCGCTCAACGATGTTGTCATCGCGCGTGGCACATGGCCGCGCGTCGTCAACATGCAGGTGTGGATTGACAATCATCACTACAGCAACACCTATGCCGATGGTATGATTCTCTCGACGGCAACTGGTTCTACCGCTTATAATATGGCTGTGGGGGGTCCGTTGTTGCACCCGCAGGTGAAGAGTATTGTGCTCGCACCTATCGCGCCGCACCTGGCCTTTGATCGCGCGCTCGTTCTACAACCCGAAGCACAAATAAAAATACAGATATTCACAAATGCCCAGACCGGCGTCTTTTCAGCAGATGGACAGATGAACCGCGAAATCCAGGACGGCGCGACCATCACCGTTCAGAGAAGCGCATATGAGGTCCAGTTTTTGAGACGCCGACCCGCGACCTATTTTTATCAAGTTATTACGCAAAAGTTAATCAACGATAGTACACAGGCTACCAAAGAAGAACATGCTACTTGAACTACATATCAAAGACTTTGCCATCATCGACGCCCTCCACCTGCACCTGAACCGCTCTTTCAATGTGTTTACGGGTGAGACGGGCGCGGGCAAATCAATCATTATCGACGCCGTGAACGCCTTGCTCGGTGGCAAGATCGGTGCCGAATTTGTGCGCGCCGGTTGCGAACGCGCCAGCGTCGAAGGCGTCTTCTCTCTCGATCCACTGCCAGCACCCAGCACTGATTGGCAACATCTCGATGGCTCAAACGGCTCATCCTCAAATGGCGCAACCACGCTATTCGAGGTGCTCGACGAAGAGGAAAATTCCCAGCACGGCGATCTCAATAGTGCCGATGCGCGTATAGCTCTCGCTACCCTGCTCGACGAATACGGCATCACGCCTGAAGACGGGACATTGATTCTTTCGCGTGACATTAACCGTTCGGGCCGCACTGTCGCCCGTATCAATGGCCGTGCCCTCTCGCAGCAGGTTTTGCAACAGGTGGCAAGCTGGCTCGTCGATATTCATGGTCAAAGCGAGCACATGAGCCTCCTGCGCCCAGAGCAACACGTCAACTTCCTTGATCGCTATGCCGAGACGGTACCATTGCGCGAACAGCTTGGCACGAAGGTCGCTGAATGGCGCACCGCACGCAAAACCCTGCAATCACTCCAGCAAAACGAGCGCGACCAGATACGCCGAGCCGAATTCCTGCGCTTCGAGATCGAGGAGATCGAGAGGGCCGAACTACACGAAGGCGAGATCGAGGAACTAGAGGCCGAACGCAAAGTGCTCAGCAACGCCGAACGCTTGCGCGAACTCTGTACGCTCATCTACGGCTCCATCAAAGGGTCCGATATCGGCAGCGACGATTTCAAACCAGCCCTCGATCAGCTACGCGTCGCGCAACGCAGCCTCGCCGACCTCGTGCGCCTCGATGATAGTATGGAGGAACAGGCCGATAGCCTTGCCGAGGCCATTTATCACCTCGAAGACGTAGCGGCCAGCGTCAGTAGCTACGAATCCGATATCGAGGATAATCCACGCCGCCTCGCCGAGATCGAGGAACGCCTTGACCTCATCTCTAAGCTGCGCCGCAAATACGGCTTCACAATTGAAGAAATCCTGCAGCGCGCCACCGAAGATCAGGCCGAACTTGAAACAATTACGAACCGCGACGAGATCATCGCCAAACTACAGCAGCAAGACGGACAATTCCGCCAGGAGATCGGTGCCATCGCACAACAACTCTCTGAGAAGCGCAAAAAGGCCGCAACACTCCTGGCATCGGCGATGGAGGAGCAACTGAACGACCTCAACATGCGCCGTGCCCGTTTCCAGGTCGAGATGCTGCAGGTACCCGACGAAAACGGCGTCCCCGCGACAGTCGATGATGGTCAGGAGATGCTCTACGCCTGTGACACCACGGGCATCGACCACGTACAATTCCTGATCGCTCCCAACCCCGGCGAACCATTCAAACCGCTCACCCGTATCGCATCTGGCGGTGAAACATCGCGTCTCATGCTCGCGCTCAAAACCATTCTCGCCGATGCCGACGCCACGCCAACGCTGATCTTCGACGAGATCGACGCGGGCATCAGTGGTCGTAGCGGGCAGGTCGTCGGCGAAAAGCTGTGGCAACTCACGCGCAATCACCAGATTATCTGCGTCACCCACCTGCCACAAATTGCCGCCTTTGCCGATACGCACTACAATGTCAATAAGCAGATTCTCGACAACCGCACCATGACCATCGTCAACGAACTGCGCCCGGAGCAACGCATCCGCGAGGTCGCGCACATCATGGGCGGCAACGTCACCGAATTCTCGATGAAAAGTGCCGAAGAGATGCTCGCCCGCTCCTTCCTCTGGAAAGAGACTCGCAAACACGCCTGACATTCATTGGTCGAGGGACCAGGGCGCCCGCAAGGGGAACGCCCCTCCCATACACGACCGGTCGTGTATGGGAGGGGCGTTCCCCTTGCGGGCGCCCTGGTTTTACCGCTACCGAACACTAATAGGGAGTTTATTACATGACTACCACCGCCATTCTCGGCGCGGGCATGAGCGGTCTCGCCGCCGCCCATACATTACAAGATGCAGACCATACCGTCACGCTCTTTGAAAAGAGCCGTGGCGTCGGCGGACGTGCCGCGACACGCAAACGCGTTGGCTTTACCTACGATCACGGCACACAGTATTTTCGGGGTGGTAGCGAGCCGAGTACCGCATGGATCACAAAACGCTTTCTTACCGACGACCTGCTCGATATCGCGAAACCCGTGTGGACGTTCGATGGCGAGGGCCATATTCAGGAGGGCGACCCTAAGCAGAATGCCGACCCCAAATGGTCATACCGCAACGGCATTACCGCCCTCTCCAAACGCATGGCCGAGGGCTTAGATGTCCGTCTGGAAACACTCGTTGGACGCGTCCGGCAGACAGACGCAGGGTGGGCCATTTTTACGGCAGATAACCAGTCGCTCGGCACCTTCGATCAACTCCTGATTACCATACCAGCGACTCAAGCTATCAGCTTCATCGAGGCCAGCCAGTTTGCCAACGAGCAGGGCAAGGCCATTGTCGAACAGCTATGCAAAGCGCAGTATAATCCACTTATCTCCGTCATGCTCGGTTATAAGCCAACACCACAGACACGCCCCTATTATGCACTCGTCAACACAGATAAAAAGCACCCCATATCGTGGCTTGCGTGGGAGCATGAAAAATCCCAGGAGCGTGTGCCGGAGGGTACAGGTCTGCTTATCGCGCAAATGGCTCCCGCTTACAGCAAAGAACACCGCGAAACTTCCCAGCCTGCGCTCTTCCAGGATGTCGCTCAGCTCGTCTCAACGCTTTTGAACGAACAACTTACCACCCCTATCTTTACTGATGTACAATATTGGCGGTATGCCCTGCCAGCAGAAAAAGCAGACGCAGATACCTTGCTTGCTCTGACACTGCCAATGGGCCTTGCCTTCTGTGGTGACGCCTTCGTTGGTGGACGCGCACACCTTGCCCTCGAACACGGCATCCATGTCGCGCAACGTCTGCTACAACACGAATAAAATTTGGAGATACGCTTACCTATGTTTCCTTCACTTTCGCAGGATATACGGAACGAACTTGCCCAACTTGCCGTTACCTATGGCAAACCACTTGTACGTAATATTGATTTAGGCATCACCACAGCATTTGACCCATTAAGCGCAACTGACCGCTACGGCGAGGTGTGCATGGTAATACGTCGTCCCAATGGCCACCTGATTACGGCCATCAAAACATTTTATCCAACCGACGCCTACCGTTTGCTCACGGGCGGTATTAACTTTGGCGAACGTGTCTATGATGCCTTACTTCGCGAGACCAACGAGGAAACAGGACTGGCAGTTCACGTCAATCGTTTCCTGGCGGCACTTTCGTATTCCCTGGATGGCAACGACGCGAAGCCTGTCTTTTACAGCTTTGCCTTCCTACTTGACGAAGTAGGCGGAACGCTCGGCGCACTCGACGAGAGCGAACGTGTAGAAGCCTTTCGCGAGGTCTCAGTCGAAGATTTGCCAAAAATGGCGAACACGCTACGACATATCGAGCACGAACCGAGCCGCGAAATTGGCGGCAACTGGCACGACTGGGGCCAGTTCCGCGCCGCCGTCCATGATGCCGTCTATACCGCCCTTGTGCTATAATAGGTATATCAGATAAATCTTTATGGGCCAGGGCACCCGCAAGGGGAATGCCCCTCCCATACACGGATTGCCTCCCGACACACTCTAATGGTATGGGAGGGGCATTCCCCGAGCCGCATTTGGGGAATGATGAAGGCAGCGGGTGCCCTGGTTTGTCGCTGAATGCACAAATAAAAGGATTTATAACATAGATGAATAAGAAACTTATGAGCACACTATTGCTCTTTATCGTTTTCGCAGGTTTTGCGTGGTGGGGCCTTTCGCTCCTTGTATATGGTATCTCAACATTGCATACGCCCAATGGTGACGGCGAAAATATCGTCTACGCCCTGCTCCTGCTCGCGTGTGCAGGCTATGCGCTTGTCTCACTGCTCATGCTGCCACGTCGCAACGAGCCATAAAGATTTGTGTTGTGCGTTATGCTAGGATACCCTTATGTCGAACGAGTCACCAGTTACGCCCTTGACGTTTCGCGTCGCCACGCCCGACGATCTCTCCTCGATTGAACGTTTAGATGCCCTCAGTGCTTCTCCAACACGCAATATTCACCGCGATATGGAGAAGTACTTCGGCTCGGTCGATCCCTCCACTCACGAGCGAACCGTTATTTTCCTCGCCGAACAGCGCAGCGTCATCGTCGCGAAGGCTGAACTCATGGTGCCCGCACAAGAGACGCCGCAAGCCATAGGCTATGTGAAGCGCGTTGTCGTCGATCCCACCTACCGCAAGCAAGGTATCGCCCGCCAACTAATGGAGTACATCATCACCTTCGCCCGCACAGAATATAACCTTGCAGCACTCGACCTGCACACGTGGGAACACAACACCTCCGCGATCTCCCTGTACGAAACGCTCGGCTTTGAGCTACAACACAGGGAACTGTACTTCCGTTTGACGCTGTAGGGACCGATCATCATGTGGCAGAAACCAGGGCGCCCGCAAGGGGAACGCTTTCAGGGGGAGGTTTTTTGAACCTCTCCCTGTTGTGCAGGTGTGGACCAAGC
>CAXTUE010000026.1:0-9268 GCA_964247355.1 uncultured Ktedonobacteraceae bacterium
TGAGAGGGAATGACTGATGACACCTGCTGGCGAACTACGCTTACTTGTTCTTGCCGCACAACGCGAAGGAAATCGTTTGCTCGCCGAACAACTTCGTCCATTAGGACTCACACCCTCACAATCTGAGGTTATTCGTGTATTGCACGAATCACAACCACTCTCACTGATCGAACTTGGTGAGCGACTGGTCTGTGAAACAGGCAGCCCCAGCCGTTTAGTAGACGGACTTGTGAAGGCTGGTATCATCGAACGGCTTCCATCGTCCACCGATTCGCGGAAAGTGGTGCTTTCGCTTACAGAACAAGGCAACGCTTTGGATGAACAGATTAGCAATATCGAGCAGCAATTCGAGTCTCTTTTTGCGCATATTGGCGACGAAACTTCCGTTGCTAATACACTGGCAACACTCTGGCAGTTTGTAGAAGACAAGCCCACAGGAAAAGCTTTAGCAAAGCGTTTGAACCGTAAGCCTCATACGCAAGAAAAACAAAAATAGGGTTAAGGAGCACAGCAATGTTACGCATTCATGCCATCCGCACAGGGTCAGTCGCCATTAAAGAAAGCCAACGCGTGGGAGAAGGGACAGGACAAATAGAACGCCAGATACACATCTTAACCGACAAAAAGTGGACAGAACCATTGCCCATCTATGTCTGGGTTATAGAACATCCCGAAGGCGTGATTGTGGTAGATACGGGCGAAACCGCAAGAACAGCCGAACGAAACTACTTTCCTGAGTGGCATCCTTACTTTAAGTATGCTTTACGTATGTCCGTGCAACCTGATGATGAAATAGGTCTACAACTGCGTACTATCGGCATAAGTCCTGATGATGTTCGCTGGGTGATACTCACACATATGCATACAGACCACGCAGGAGGACTTGCACACTTCCCCAAGTCAGAAATCTTAGTTGCGCGTGGAGAGTATGAGTTAGCACGTACCCTGATAGGAAGAATTAATGGATTTCTGCCGACACGTTGGCCTGAATGGTTTCGCCCTCATCTCGTAGATTTCGAGCCACAAGCATTTGACACATTTCCAGCTAGCTTTGCACTCACAAAAGCACATGATGTCTTTTTAGTACCAACCCACGGCCATACAGCAAGTCATCTTTCAGTCATTGTGCAAGACGAAGGCACCTCGATCTTTCTCGCTGGCGACACATCCTACACACAACAACTCATGGTCAATTCAGTCGTAGATGGCGTATCACCCAGCGCGAAAGTTGCACGACAAACACTATCTCGTATTCGTAACTATGTACAAACGCATCCTACAGTATATCTACCCACTCACGATCCCGAAGCGATAAAGCGTTTGGCAACACGCGAAGTTGTTGTACTACCATAGGTACAGTGCTCGCTGTCAGCAGAAAGGTATAAATGGATAGCACAACACCTCATTGCTTTCCTTCAAGTACAGGGAACATACATTCGCTTCCCTGTACTCCTATCAAACATGAAGAGCAAGGCTCAGCATAAAAGCTATGCCTAAAAAGGTATGCGCGTTTTTGAGAACAAGAGGAATTGGCTTTTTGTAAAATGTCTTTCTTACCGTTATCCAAAACCCCAGCACAACGACAAGCAGCAGAACACCAAGAGCAACAAAACCGGTCACAACCTTGTAGAGTCCCCGCTCAGCAAGCGTAGGCACGTAAAAGCTCATATGACTGAGTACAGCCAGAAGGGTTAAGGAACCAAGTAGCACATGATGCTTTCGCAAAAAGAGGAGCAACACTCTCACTTGTGTCGGAAAAAAAGCGGAAGGACCTTTCTTCGTCCCATCGTACATATGCCGCACTACCCACAGATTTGCGGCATGAAAGGATACAAGAAAACCGAGTGACCCAACACTCGTGGCATAATCAGAGTCAAAGCTTAATTGATGTGTCAGGACCAGAACAACGAGAAGGCAACTCGTAACCGTAATATAGCCTCCAATCAGCCACATCACCCAGTCAAGTGGAATATGCAAAAGACGGAGAAAAGAGTACCCAAGAACAGAGCCAATTACATTGGCAATAATCGCGAAGATGTAAACAAAAATGCTGGCAATCACATCTGTTAGAATAATATCCATGCTCTACTTCCTTTCACAAAGAAAACATCCCTTTGTGTATGGCTTCCCACATCCCCTATTCTCTCATTACCCAGAGCAATCTCCTGTAGAAAACGGCTTTGAAGGATTGAAAAGAAATCTTTCGACAATAGGAATAACGCTGTCTGTCTGGTCATCAATGCGCTTTCTACAGTCTCTCGCTAAAATGTGAGGAAGTTCACACTATGCTTATGCTCATCTTGCGAGGTGCGGACCCGTCATGAAGAATGATAAGAAAGTGCAACGTGCCGTGAGAAGCAAAGAGAACACACATCCTCTCTATGAGAGCCTCAAGCATAGAAGTTCCCCTAAACTGTATGTTGCTCCCGTATAGGTCCAACAACAAGCCATAGCAGTCCAACAAGAAAGAGTGGCGCACCACTAAGCGCAACTAATGCAGGCACTCCTAAAGCAAGCAAAAGAATGCCTGCAACACCACTTCCTAGCGGCTTACCACTCGAACCCACAGTACTCGTGAAGGCCCAAACTCGTCCCTGTAGCTCGTTAGGAACCGCGCGTTGACGAACTGTCGTCAGATAGATCGCGCCAAGATCATCAAATGCACCTAGCAGAAAATAGATGCCGAGAGCAAGCCAGAAAGGAGGCACAAGGGCAAGTAGTCCATAACAAATGGCCTGCACAATCAGCAAGATACAGGTTACACGACCAGGATAACGCGGGCGTAAGGGACCAAAGAGCAGGGCAGAAAGCAATACGCCACCAGAGTTTACCGAAAGTAACAAGCCCATACCAACGGGACCTACTTTCAATACACGTTCGCAGTAAAAGGGTAGAGCAACGAGAAAAAGTCCTAAGCCAGCATTCCAGAAAAAAGAGATAGAGGTGAGAACCAACAAGAGCGGATTGCTGAAGGTAAACTGTACTCCTTGCACTAGCTCTGTAAAAAATCGCCTGACTTGTTGCGTCTTTGCTTTCGTAGTTCGCGTAGTGGGGATGCTATACAGCAAAAACAATAAGAGTAAAGCAAAGACAAAAAAAGAAACGCTATCGACCCACAGCAATGAGATTGGTCCAATGATAACAACGAGAATACCAGCTAACGCGGGGCCAGCGATGAAGCTAATCTGACGCTGTGCTACGTCAAGCGCATTGGCAGCGTTGTAGTCTTCTGTTAACACAAAGTCGGTGACAATCGTATGGCTTCCCGCCGTTGTGACGACCGAGAGCCCACCGAGCACCGCAATGATACTGTAGAGGACTGGAAACGAGAGTAAGCCACGACCATCCAGCAGAGGAATCAACGCAACGAGCATACCTCGTAGAAGATTATCACAGAGCATGACCGTTTCGCGCCGAAAACGATCAAGCAGCCAGCCCGCAAGAAAGCTAGAAAACAGCCCCGGCAACTGAAAAATCAGAAACGTCAACCCAACATCCAGTGGACTATTGCTACGCCGCACGACATACCACGCCAGCCCAAACACCGTGAAGCTATCACCAAAGCTTGAGATCAGCAAACCAAGCCAGAACAGCATATAAGCTCGATTAGTGAGGATGGCGCGGTAGTTGTGCATGATTTCCTGTAAAAGCTTTGATTTATAGGTACCAACCAGAAAGCTGCAGATAGCACCTTTCTTCATCCACATCGTTGTATTTCCACCAACGGCAGAGAGATACACGAATTAACGTTTCCTTTGGAATAAATGTAATGGGTTTAGCAAGACCCACATAGGAAATATGCAACGTTCGCCAGCGCGATCTACCGTTTTGTCGCGTAAGGTAGTCGGCGTTGTAACGTGGTTTGTCGTCAGGTGAGTACGAGATACATAACTCGCTCTTGGGCATCCAATAGCCTGTACTTTGCTTTGGCATTTCGCTTGATTTAGAAACATAGGCACTTGTATTGGCAAGTACAAGTAAGCCATCAAAAATACTCTCCGGTCCACCACGCCAGATTTTCACACGCTTTTCCAGTATCGCCTTCATGTCAGTTACTTGACTCACATACTCTTGTTTGACGACGGTAACATCTTCTGTGTGAGGCAGAATGATCTCCTGATCTTCTTGAAACTCAATATCCAAGGTTTGTCCAATCTCAAATTGCGTATCAGGCGGAAGATTAAAGCGACCAGGCGGCTTCAAACGAAGATGCCTATTCGTACTACGCGTTAGCGCGCTGACGCATACGCCATTTTTCATGCGTGTTTTTGCTACAATGAGAACTCTTTCCACTCTACGACTCCATACAAAATTTATATAATTTTACGTTGCATCCTTCAAGGTGTTATATTGCGCACCCGAAGTTTCAGTTCGTCCGCAAGCTTTTTAGCAGCTAACGAACGATGACATGCCTCCGGTTCGCGCTCTACACAAAATAGTCCTACTACTCTGGCCTCCGGGCCTAGCATTTCCACAAATTCGTGGATATCAAAAAATGCTAGACATTGTTGTTCATATTCCTGAATAAAGGTTTGCCCTAACTCTTTTCGACTTCGTTTAGCTATACCAACTTTTTTGTCCTCCTGTTTCTGCCTATCTCTGATAGCTTTGCTCGGTGCTAAATCCTTTATATGCATGTAGCGAATGCCCAGCTCACGTAGTTTTTTTTGTAACGCCGTACTATTTGCGAATGCGTACTCAGAACCACGCATTCCTCGTCTGCGGCGAATATCACAAAAAGTACCTACATGCGCATCTATCAATGCTTGAAAAAAGCTATCCTTGTCAAAGCCATACACGCCAATGGTCACAATTTCCAGTTGCATCTTGGTTCTCTAATTTGATGAAGGATATTTTTTACGTGACGATTTTATTTTTTTATCGTATAGAGGCGTAAGATCAGCAAATAGAGTCGGTTGTTTGTCTTTTAAGAACTGCTCGTTAATCTCCTGCTGATCCTTAAGATCTCCGTTCTCGTCGATATGCGCCACGGTAATCCCCTGTTCAACAAGTGTATTACCAATTAGTTTCCCTCTATGACACTGGTCCGGCTTAATTTCTGAACACATAACCACAACTTGTAAATTCTTCTCCCATGCTGTACGTAATCGTTGAATTCCTTCTTGATAAAATGGCTTGCTCGCTAATTTTTCATACTCTACCTTTCCATCTTTGTCATAACAACTTTCATCTTTTGGTCGACCGCCTAGTGCATCCCCTAAAAATATATAGCGTATTGCGTGCTCACCTAAATATTTCTCTAACGCATCTTTTGAGTACTGCGGATTATATTGCGAGTAGGGTTGTGAGCGCACATCAACCACATATTTTATGCTATACCTCTGTAGCAATTCTGTGAATATCTCGATTGAGCGGTTTCCATAGCCCACCGTGTAAAGTGGAAACTTCTCCATTGTTTACCTCCAAAAGAATTATATATCAATCATTCTTACTTTGCTTGAAAAATTATTCATCTTTGTCAGCTATTGCTAATTTATGAATAAGCTATTTACTCGTTTCTATCTTAGACAATATAACATGATTTGGCCATCATTCGTACAAGAAGAAAAGAGGAATGTTGTAACTCCACATTTCCTACGTTCTTAATACTATAATAGGTATGTATGCTATCTCAAAATGTACTAAAAATTGTGTTTTACTCTCAGCGTTGTGTCTCTATAGAATAGGAGAAACACACAATGGGCCTTTTCTCACGACTTGCGACCTTTCTGCGTGTCCGTGCTAATTCGGCACTCGATAAGGCAGAAGACCCCGGTCAGGTCATGGACTACTCGTATGCCAAGCAACTTGAGCAGTTACAGGAGTTGCGTCGCTCTATCGCTGATGTGGTCACAAACGAGAAGCGACTGGAGCTACAGGAAACCCAGCTTCAGCAGCAATTCGATAAGCTGGGTCAACAGGCGCACGTAGCACTTCAGGCTTCTCGCGAAGACCTCGCGCGCATGGCACTACAACGTCGAGAGACACTACAAACTCAATTAGCAAGCTATCGCCAACAAATTGAGCAGTTGCGTGGACAGGAGCAAAAACTAATCGAGATGGAACGTACCGTCTCGGCCCGCATCGAAAGCTTCCGCACTCAAAAAGAGATGGTCAAGGCCCAATACAACGCGGCACAGGCACAGGTGAAAATCAACGAGGTCGCGACAGGCATCTCCGAAGAAATGAGCGAGATGAACCTTGCGATGCAACGCGCACAGGATAAGGTGCTCACGATGCAGGCCCGCGCGAACGCAATGGAGACGCTTATTCAGCAGGGAACGCTGGGCGAACAGGGCTTACTTGGGACGAACTCAGGCGACATGCTTGACCGCGAACTATCAAAGATATCGTCCGAACAAAATGTCGAGGCTCAGTTACAAGCCATGAAACAGCAGTTGCAGATTGAAGGGCCGGATGATCAATAAAGTAGTATCTTGAGCAAAAAGCATGACAGGGGCAAGCCCAGTCACTACTATACTTCGTGCTCCTGCGGAGCTTGCGACGCGAATACATGTATAGTAGTGACTGGGCTTGCCCCTGTCATGCCCTCTAGCACACTACAAGCCTTATTTCTCTAATGAGGTTTTCGTGTTCCTTTCGCCATCATAGGTCATGAGGATACGTTTGCCCTCGTAGATGGTTTCGAGATGCACGGGACGGCCCCAGAGCGTGTAGACATGCTGCAGAGTCTTCTCGGCATAGTTCGTATCAAGCTCCTGACCCTCGAACATGTGCTTGATGTAAAGTTCGCGATTGCCCCGGTAGTCGCCGTTATCAACCACGAGATAGGGGTAGCCGAAGTTTGTCATGCTGGCAACGATACCATCTCGTACACGTTCCCACTGCTTTTCGGAGACCACCCACTCATCGCCCTCCTTCTTAAACATGTAGAGGTCAAGGTCTTTGATCAGGTCCTCCGTAAGGTAGTTGCGCAAAAATGATACGTCGTTATCGAGTTCACGCACCTCAAAGATTTTCTGCCGCCCCATGCCGGGTTTGCGTCCAAGCCGCTCCTGCTCCTCCTTCGTCGGATTGTCCCAGCGCTTCTCAATAGCCTCGAACATCTTGTACCCCAGATAGTACGGGTTGAGCGAGGTTCTCGATGGCGAGAGCACACCCGAATGCAGTTGCGCGAACTCGACGGTATCCGAGTCTGAGATGACACCCTGATCGCCTAATTCGCGCATGATGCGCGAGTGCCATATGCTGGCCCACCCCTCATTTAGTACCTTAGTTTGCATTTGCGGCACGAAGTAGAGGAACTCAGTACGCACAATTTCGATGATGTCGCGCTGCCACGGTTCCAGACTGGGAGCGTGACGCGACAGGAACAGCAGGATGTCTTTTTCGGGCTTCTCTGGAAATTTGGGAGTCTTGCCCAGTGGGTATCTGTCGCGTTCCTCTTCGGACTGTTTGGCTTTCTTGTCCAGACCCCAAATGTCGTCGTACTCGCTTGTACGCTCTGGTGACTCCTCTTGTTTCACATCATCTGAACGCAAGAACAGATTGTAGTCCACATGCTCCTGAATAGAGAGGGCCGCATCCAGGAAACGCTCGACTTCGAGTTTGCCGTGGTCAAACTCGTATTGCACAATGCGCTCGGCGTGAATACTCACCTTGTCGATCATGCGCCGCGAGGTATGCTGAAAGTAGGCATTGTTTTTGAAGAAGTCGGTATGCCCAAAGACGTGCGCCACCACAAACGTGTTTTGTAGCAGGTTGTTCATGTCCATCAGGAAGGCATAGCTCGGATTGGTATTGACCACCATCTCGTAAATCTTGCTCAACCCAAAGTCATACTGCATCTTCTGACGATGATACGCCTTGCCGTGCGTCCAGTGACTGAAACGCCCAGGAAGACTATAAGAAGCAAACTCGTACATGATGGAGGCTGGCACCATCTCAAAATGTGTAGGAAATGGGTCAAGCCCAAACTTGCGAGCTTGCTCCCATGCAATATCTATATTATCGCGCAACCGCTCAAGATCATCACTACCTTCTATCAATGTCATACGGGATATCTCCTCTATCGAATAAAGGACGGAATTAGACCCCTACCGGGTCCTTCTGGGCAAAGAATTTGCGCAAAGCTGGATAGACCTCTTTTTTGTCAGAGATGGTAACTGACGTAAACTTCTTATCGGTGATCTTGTTGTAGGCGGACATAAGCGTACTGGGCGAACGATAATGGCCCTCGCGAATTTCGCCATAACCGAAGATGTTGCACAATTCCATCAGCTTATTGACCATCTGCACACACCGATCATTGTCCCACGGCAGGTTGTCGCCGTCGGAGAAGTGGAACGGGTAGATATTCCAGTCATCAGGATTGTAGCGTTCCTTGATGATGTCTAGTGCAAGCTCATAGGCCGACGACACCTGCGTCCCACCACTTTCACCCTTATGGAAGAACTCCTCTTCCGTGACCTCTTTCGCCTCCGTATGGTGACTGATAAAGACAATATGCACGTTGTTATACTTCGTGCGCAGAAAGCGCACCATCCAGAAGTAGAAACTTCGCGCAATATACTTCTCAAATTCACCCATTGAGCCTGAGACGTCCATCATTGCCAGAACTACAGCATTGGATGAATATTTAATCGTCGGCTCCCACACTTTGAAGCGCAGGTCTTCGGACTTGATGTCTTGAAATTTGGCCTCGCCCTTTGCCGCGTTACGCTTCATGTTTTCCATGATCGTGCGCTTTTTGTCGAGGTTTGCCATTGGACCTTTTTTGCGCACATCGGTGAAGCGGACAGCTTCGGTCTCCATTTCCTGCTGACGCTTCTGCTCAAGATTGGGCAGACCGAGGTCCTCAAAAATCAGGGCCGCCAATTCTTCCATCGAGATATCGGCTTCGTAGTAGTCCTCACCCGCTTCTTTCCCTGCTTCCCCGCGTCTGCCTTTGCCGGGACGTGGTTCCTGCGCGACAACATCGCCAACCTTGCTTTTACCGTTGCCCTGTCCAGCGTGTTCCTGCTTGCCAGAGTCATAGCGGAAGCGGTACTCGTCAAGCGAACGAATGGGAACACGCACCGTCTTTTGACCGTCAGAAAGAATAATATTCTCCTCGCTGACAATTTCACCAAGATTTTTCTTTACCGCATCACGAATCTTCTCTTTATGGCGCTCCTGGTCGATCTGCCCCTTGCGGTGCAACGACCAATCATGCTGTGAGATGGACATTGCCATACTCCTTTTAGAAAAACTTCCTTGCACCAATCGTAGGGACCGATTTTTAACGTCCAAAAAGGCAATAGTAACC
>CAXTUE010000026.1:9278-17243 GCA_964247355.1 uncultured Ktedonobacteraceae bacterium
GCCAACAAGGACGTGATAAATCGGTCCCTACAAGCCAATTACCTGTTTAAGAGACTGCCCGTGTAGCGCAGGAGTTCGTTCGCGCTTTCGGGTGTGTAGCCATGTTCGGCAACGAGGCGATTGATCACCTCGTTGATCTTGCGCAACTGGTCCTTGTCCGGTGTGCGGGTCGAGGTCGTGATTTTGACGACATCGCGCAGGTCGGCAAACAACTTTTTCTCGATGGCTTCCTTGAGTCGCTCATGACTCGTATAATCGAAGGTCAAGCCTTTACGGGCAAGCGACGAGATACGAATCAGAATTTCCTCGCGGAAAGAGCGCTTGGAGTTCTCCGAGACCCCGATCTGCTCTTCAATTGAGCGCATCAGGTGCTCATCTGCGTCCATCTCCTCATCAGTAATGGGGTCGCGCATTTTTGTCTTGTTGCTGTACGCCTCGATATTATCCAGGTAGTTGTTCAATAGTGTTTTTGCTGACTCCTCATAAGAGTAGACAAAGGCGCGCTGTACCTCTTTTTGCGCGATCTGGTCGTACTCTTTACGCGCCTCACTGATAAAGTTCAGGTAGCGTTCGCGCTCCTCACGGGTGATGCTGGTATGCTGGTCGAGGCCGTCGCGCAACGCTCGCAATGCATCAATCGGTGTGATAAAGGTCACGCCCTGTTTGATGAGCGCGTTCGAGAGACGGTTAATGACGTAGCGCGGCGAGATGCCATCCATGCCCTCGCGTATTGCCTCTTCCTGCAACTCGCGTACATCCTTCTGCTTGAAGTCCTCCATATCTTCACCATCGTAAAGACGGAGTTTCTTCATCAAGCTCATGCCCGCCTTCTTGGATGGCTCAAGGCGCGTGAGAATAGCAAAGATGCTGGCGATACGCAGCGTATATGGAGCGATATGCACGTTTTGAAGTGCGCTCTGTTTGAGCAGCTTTTCGTAGATTTTTACCTCGTCCGAGACACGCAGATTATACGGGACCTTCACAAGAATTATGCGGTCCTGTAACGCTTCAGACTTTTTGTTGCCAACAAAGGATTGATACTCATGCTCGTTCGTGTGACTGGCAACTACCTCGTCGGCGTAGATCATGCTAAATCGGCCTGTTTTAATGTTTTGTTCTTGACTGAGTGTCAACAATACATAGAGAAATTTCTCATCCGTCTTTAACATTTCTACAAATTCCATGAGACCTCGATTTGCAATATTCAATTCTCCATCGAATCTATATGCTCTCGGATCGCTCTCAACACCAACCTCACCGATGGTGGACAGATCTATGCCTCCGACTAACTCACTGATATCCTGACTTTTCGGGTCTGATGGCGTGAATGTTCCTACTCCCACTCGATATTTTTCACTAAAAGTAATTCTTTTGATAGGAACTTCTTCAATACGTCCACGATACTGATTATCAACCATATATCGGCAATGGGGACACAAGTCACCTTCTACATACAGACCAAACTCTTTCTCGACATCGGCTCGCAAGTCATTGGGAATCAAGTGCAATGGCTCTTCGTGCATCGGACAGTCTTTGATTGCATAAACCGCACCCTCTGGCGTTCGTGTATATGCCTCAAGACCACGCTTCATAAGCGCGACAGCCGTAGATTTACCGCCGCCAACTGGCCCCATGAGCAAGAGAATACGCTTGCGGACCTCTAAGCGTTGCGCTCCAGAGTGGAAGTAGTCAACAATCTGCTGGAGCGGCTTCTCAATGCCAAAGATTTCATGATCAAAGAATTTATAGTGTGGCTCGCCAGTACGCGTTGTATCGAAACCAGCATCCATAATCATATCGTAGATACGTTCATGAGAAAGTCGGCCTACCTTTGGATTTTTGCTGGCAATCTCAAAGTACTGCGCGAATGTCCCTTCCCACTGTAGCTCCCGCTCACGATCTCGATATTCTTCTAACCGCTTTACCAAATCCATAAATGTTTGTCACCCTCTCTTCGTTGTATAGAAGACTGCGTAGTGTAAGAAGACGTTATGAGACAAAAAAGGCCAGTTTCTTACTCGACACCATGCGAGAGAACCAGCCCGTTCCTACGTAACAGAGGATTTGTGAGTTAAAATGCTTTATTACCTTCGCCCCATATAAGAAGCGAGGGGATGTTGTTAAGCAATGCATCGGCATGATGCGCCTGCAATGTTTCAATCTGCCCTTTCTTATTTCTAGTTAAGTGAGAGACGAGGGATGAGAAAACAGCTCTACGAGTCGCCATCACACCTCTAAACACTGCTGGTAATCGTTCACGACAAAGGGTATGTCTCCATTATACCATATTTCTGTGCTTGACACAATTCCATTTGGAACATTTTTTAGAAATTGCCCATAAAGAAGCGCGACTCACGCATGAGCCGCGCTTCTTTATAAACAAGAGTTACCCTTGCCAGCTTGTTCGCACTTCACGTAACTGCTCTGGCGTAATCATCCTAAACAGGATAAGCAAGCTCTCCAGATCATACTCCAGGCCAACTGAATGCAACTCTTGTCGAATACGACCAAGAGCAGTAATCTGCTGTGCTGAGATCATCCCATGACTCACAAGACTGGCTGCGAGCAATTGATCAGGTGTCAAAAGTTTAAACATAAGTAAAATTTCACCAAGTTGATAGCTCAAGTCCACCCCACTTAACATGCGCTGAATATTTTGCGCAACCTCTAAACGACTCTGTGGAACCAGATGGCCCTCTAATAAAACACTCCCCAGCGTACGCATCGTTCTTCCACTCACTGCTTGTAATGCAGGTTGTGGAGGTGGCGACGGCATGAGCGGAAGACTCTGCACGATATCCAACAGCATAGCATTGTTGGGAGTCATGCCGTTAGTAAAGAGGCCCTGTTGCTCTTCCTCCAATATCTGTTCCTGCTGCTCTCTCACTGTAGTAGCAGGAGTTACTCCATTCCACTCCTCTCCTTCACTCACATTCTGTTGTTCTGCTGCTCTAGCGTTGTCTATTCGCGGCTCGACGTTTGTCTGCTCAACAGAAGCTATAGGCATCTCATGCACACTCTGCTGCTCGCTATATTGCTCTCGTTGCTGCACCCCCTGTATAGATTGTTGTTCTTGAGTAGCCGACTTCTCTACAGGTTGGGGCACCGTCACAGCAGCAATAGGCATCGTGGCCTTCGTCACAGCAGGAGCAGCATCGGGTGCTATTGTGGTGCGCACAGTCGAAATGGATGCTAAGGGTGTAGTTTGATTTGTTGGTGCCGTTTGTGTATTGCCGCTATACTGGCCGTAATTTGTCCGCCCATCAACCCGCCGCCCATTCATAGATGTGCCGTTCGTTACCCGCTCAAGCGGTAAGTCTTCAATCGGTGACGCACGTAGCGGTTGCGTTCCTATGGTGCCTGTAGATTGTGCCACCTGCGTAGTAGGTGCATAATTTGTCCCGCTCTGTTGAGGTGCCTCAATGGTAGAAGATGCAGGTGCATACCGGTTTCCCTCGTTTGCTACCCGACTCGTACTTTCATCTTGAATGTATGTGCCACGTTCTTGTAACATTCTTGATAGCTGATCAAGACCAGACTCCTGCTCTCCTACTGGTTGACCATAGGCAAGACGGTGCAACGTTGTCTCATTGGCATCATATGCCTGAGTATTTTGACTCCTTTGCGTAGCTTGCTCTACTTGAGAGACGTTCTGCCTCCTGTCATAGCCATATGCAGCTGGTCGATCTATTTCCTGCGACGACTGAAGCGTATTTGTTTGTGCCGGTACATTTGCTGGTCGCTGCGTCGGATACAGTACCGCACGTATCTTCTCTGAATATGACTGCTGTGCAGGGAGCGTCTGTGTTACAACCGATGTGGTAATTGTAGCGGCTCGCGGCGTTTCAGGAACAGAGCTAGCTCGATACGCTGTACCACTTGTACTGGTTGGCGACGAAGTCCCAGAGGGAGTAGGAGTCGAAGGCGGGGCAGTTCGTGGTAAACGCACCTGAGTCGATTGTGAATTTGCAGAGGCCATTCCAGGTACACGCTGACGTACTACATCGACAAGACTCATCAGACCAAGCATGCCATCAATTTCGATATCGGGTAGTTGCCCCTGTGGACGGTCATCCGTATCGCGCGGACCGTAGCCAGCAAGATTCGAGCAAAGATAGGTCAAAACTTGAACTCCACGCCCACGCCGTTGCGTATCTAACGCAACCCAGAACTCGCGCCGTCCAGCCGCCGCCTGCGCGAGATTAACCAGTAAAATACGTACAGGAAAGCGGGCAATAGTGTCGAACACCTCCACGGCAGTGCGCGCAGCATGACATTCATAACCAGCTAGTTGAAACTGACTTGTCAATAATGTAGTTAACTGCGAATCGCGCTCAAAAAATAAAATGTGTGGTCCTCCAGTGCTAACATTCATACCAGCATTCCCCCCATCACCTCAACTATTGTTGCTTTCTCTCTAAAGGACACCATATTTTTATCCGATCTTTTGTTGCTCACCAGCAATAATCCTACTACATAGTCCATGAGCGACACACTCTTAATTCCGTCCGTGTTTGGCTGCTTCACTCTGTCCATAATGAAAAAAGTATAGCATACCTGTTTGTAAAAGGCATAGAAACCATGACTTATGAGGCATATTTCCCATGCGTATAATAGAAGCGAGATATTTTTTGAACGCTGGCATACCATATATATCGGAGTGTTTTTCATCCCACCAGCGAGTTCAGCACTATACATCTAGGAGTATCAACGTACCATGAGCCAATCTTCTCGCGTTTCAGCATCCTCACCAGTAATTGCGTTTATGACAGATTTCGGCGTTGGCGATGGCGATGTTGGCGTTCTCAAAGGCGTTGCGCTTAGCATTGCGCCTGAGGCACAGCTTGTCGACATCACACACACAATTCCACCACAAAATATCGCGTCAGCCGCATGGATTCTGTCAGCAAGTTACCGCTATTTTCCACAGGGTACCGTCTTTGTATGCGTCATCGATCCAGGTGTTGGTAGCAATCGCAGACCAATCGCTGTTGCTGCTGGCGATTGGTATTTCGTGGGACCCGATAATGGTCTCTTTAGCTACATATTTACAGAACAACCTATTCACTCCGTTGCCACACTCACACAATCCACTTATCATCTAAAACAAGTAAGCTCTACTTTTCATGGACGTGATATTTTTACACCCGTTGCAGCTCACATCGCAAATGGTGTTGCTCTATCAGTGCTGGGCCCAGCAGTTGATCCTATAACCCTACAACGTCTCGACCTGGGATTGGCGACACGACAGGGCAACACAATTCAGGATGCACGCATTTTGCATGTAGACCATTTCGGCAACCTTGTCACCAACATCCCTCTACCCCTTGTACCCGATCTCTTCAGTAGCTCTTCTGTCGAGGCAATGCTAACAAATCAAAAAGTCAGTATTTCGGAGCGCAGACGCTTCTTCGCGGATAGTACGCGATCACAAGATGCACAACCCTTTCTCTACGGCGATAGCTCAGGCTATGTCGGTATCGCGGTACGCAATGGCAATGCCTCACGTGTATTACACGTTGGCTTTGGAGACACTATGACTTTCGTCATAATCCCTTAGTAAAGATATAGTTCTTTCTGCACTCATAAAAGAGATGTGCGTATGGTATTCTTTTCCTGTACAAAGCTACTACAGAGAGTAAGGAAAAGCTTGTGAGACTCATAGAAGCATCTACAAACGAAGTCAGCACAAAATGGCAAGAAAAACGTTCCCATAATTTACGTCGCTGGACAGCAGGGTGGCTTGCCGTCACTATTGTTTTGATGACATCAACAAATTATAACGTTTTTCATGCCAGACCTTATGTATTACAGGACTGGCGCGGCCCCACAATTTTTCTCCTCTCGCTCCTCATACTGGCAATATACTGGTTTAGCCTGATGCGCAGAAGTGAGCACTGGCCTCCGCCTCTACTTCCTTCGCTCGCGATTTTTACCAGTCTCTACGCGGCTGTAGTGCTACTTGCACTCATTGATGACAGGTTTGTCTGGGATTTCTACATTGTGTTTGGTACAGTACTTGGTCGATTCGCTGGTCGTCGTTTGCTACTTCTCGTAGCAGTACTCTTTCTTTCGCTTTGCATCTTCGGAGGCGTACTTACATGGCCATTTGATTGGAGTCAAATAAGCGGGTTTCTCGGCATCGGTATCAGTTTCTTTGGTACGGCGGCCTCCGCAATGGTTATTCAAACGATGATTACTGAACGCTACAAACGCAACAGGCTTTTAGAAGAGCTAACACTGACGCACAATGAACTCACCGAAGCCCATCGACAACTCGCTCACACAGCTGCACAAGAACAAGAACTCGCGGTCCTGCGCGAGCGTAACCGGCTCGCGCGCGAAATGCACGATACACTCGGACATGCACTTGTACTTGTCACGGTCAAGCTAGAGGTCGCTCGCAGGATACATGAGCGCGATCCCGAACGGAGCAATGCCGAGTTAGCCGCGACGCAACAGATCGTGAGGAAAAGCATGAACGAGTTACGCGCCTCCATCGCCGACTTACGTTCTCCCGCGCTCGAACACGAACCTGTGTACCGCGTACTCAGCCACTGTGTACGTGACATGGCGCAACGGACTGGTATGTCTGTTTCCTGTGATCTACAACCCGACCTCGATGGCCTGCCTACACACATCGAAGAGACGCTCTGGAAAGTGGGACAAGAGGCTATCGCGAACATCGAAAAACATGCTCACGCCAACAACGTCCTCCTCCATATGAGTCGTTGTGATGGCATGATACACATGCGCATCGAGGATGATGGCATTGGTTTGCCCCAACAATGTAGCTCCTCTGAAGCGAATGGCCAAACCACTTATACCAGCCCCGAAGGACACTATGGGCTGAGCGGCATGGCTGAACGCGTTGAGCGTATCGGCGGCACCCTCTCTCTGAAACCAGGAGCCGAACGCGGAACAGTTGTCGAGGTCGCGCTACCACTTGTGGAGGTACCGTCACAAAGCGTGGAAGCTTGAAATGAGAATATAACGGACGCCCACAAGAGGACTAACCCTACCATACAGCAACATGTATAGTAGGGTTAGTCGCCAAGCCGCATTCGGGGAATAATGCACGGTAGTGGGCGTCCGTTGCGTCTATTGCAACAACCTTTGAAACTACTGCAACGCTAGCTTTTTAGCGCGGCGTTCGTGCATCTTCTCCATCGTGAGGGTATAGAGAAAGAGAAACAACACCATCCAGATAGCTCCATCAAGGTAGCCGCCAACAACATCAGTAACCCAGTGCTCGCCCTCCCAGATACGCGCGAAACCTACTAGCAGAATATTAAGAATAGCCCAGACCTGGAAGGGAATCAGCAGCCAGTGATAGCGTGACTGGCGCGCCAGTTGCGTGAAGCTGAGGTACAGCAAAAAACCATAAAAAACCATCATATGACAACTATGGCCGGATGGAAAACTGTTGAAGATCAGCTTGCTATCCACATGAATAACCCCCGGCAACGGACGTGGACGCCCAACAACATCCCCAATCAATGCATCAATTCCATTGCCGATGATAGCTGATAGCCCTAAGAAGAGGGCTTGCCAGAACCAGCGAAACACCACAAAGAAGAGCAGAGTTGCCGGAACTATAAACTCATCGGGTCCAGGATTGCTTGCTAATGTGAGAAAACGTAGGAATGCCGCAACCCAGCCTGGAAACGGTATTTTTTGCACATTCTGACTAAACGCCAACTCAAACGGCTCCGGCTGACGATGTGCATGTGCGAAAAGAGCCAATGCGACCAGTGCAATAACAGCCAGTACCCAAAGTATGCTACCGAGTATGAAACGTTGCCTGTGATTATCGCGCCGTTTGTCACGAGGTATCCCCTGGGATACCTGCGATGAGCGCGTAGTACCTGTATCTACAATTTCAGACATACTCTCTCTATCCTTTGCTCACATGAAGTGCGGTATATGTAACCTATACGGATGAATAAGTGGAAGATGATACAA
>CAXTUE010000027.1:0-16421 GCA_964247355.1 uncultured Ktedonobacteraceae bacterium
CTACTATACACGAGGTCCTCGTGTATAGTAGGGTTAGTCCCCTTGTGAGCGTCCGTTCGAGCCACAATATATTTTTCAATCTGCACAATAAGGTCCATGCATTTCTTTCGTTTATGCCACTATTATATCATTGGCTCCTGGAGGATTTAGGAGTCTTTTTGAGATGGTGAGGCAAGGCCAGTGTGCAAGGTAGCCATATATTCAAGAAGGAGACGGTGTGTGAACATGTAGCCACCACCAATTTTGCGCAAGAGGATGCGCTCGGCGGCATAATCCAAGAAGCGTGGATAGTTCCAGGGCATAATTCCATTTTTCTGGTGCAGGTAACGCAAGGCAAAGTGCTGTATCCAGGCAGTGCCTCCGGTGCGTAGGCCACTCGTCAGTCCCAGGGGAACTCCAAAAAGTATGCCGTAGGTGAGCATGAATGGCTAGAGGTCCAGTGAATTTTCAGCAGCTACTCTACCAAGTACGACACCTAGTATAAGGCCAAGTAGCCGACAAATCCTCCCACGAGTAGCCCACGGCGAGCAGAGCGTTTTATGCCCTGATTTGGCGTTGTGAGATTGCGAGTATCCAAGATATCGCCTGGCAAGCCGTCCAGGAGTCCTCCGAGCAAGCTTGCAATTCCAAATATTTGCTGTTGGATTCTTTAACGAGCCAAGTGGTGATGAGTGGTTTTCAGACGGCCCATGATGAGAGAGTCAATACCACTCATCTACCCCACACGTAGAACGCGTGGGCTTGTGTCTGGACTCCACCACAACTCTGCATATCTCGAAAGACGTGAACCTCTTGCGGGTACTCTGGTTGCTATTCCACATGGGCGTCCACGATTTTAGCCTTGCTCCAGCATACTAAACCAGAAAAAAGCACGATTTAAGAAATCTAACAACATTGCTTGAAGAGCGCGATGCTTGATAGTGAAGTAAGTCATAAGCAGAGTGTGATGTAGAGAATGGTTTCTTAGGGGCACTTCATTTACACTTCTTACAGACGATTAACTCGATGATATATGAGAACATGCAAATTAAACACGCATAGCAGTTATCAAAAGCGTGAATATAGATCATGTCTATGGATGGAGAAAAGCAATGGATGGCAAGGATAAGATGAAGTACAGTACCTATAGCAGGGGGCAGTATATCGGAAAGTATCAGGTAGTTGATAGCATAGACGAGCGTAGATTTACTTCCAGCTACGTGTGTCAATACCAGTCGCGGCAAGTCAGGGTTGAGGTGCAACGTCCACCGCTCACAGGTGACAAGCGAGAGGATTTTCTGGTACAGGCACAGGCGTTGATGAAATTGGAGCATCCAAATATTCTTCGTCTACGCGATGCTGGTATCGATAACTCTAACCCATTCCTGGTGACGGATTATATTCCGTTTCTGACTTTTCGACAGGTGCACAAGTCGGGGGCAGCCAGACCTCTCATTAAGCTTTTGCCATATCTCAAACAAATAGCAAACGCACTTGACGCCATTCACCAGAAGCATTTGTTACATGGAGACATTCGCCCTGAAAATATTCTGGTGGATCGCAACAACACCATTCTGCTACGAGGTTTTCGCATCGAGGCCATTGAGCAAAATCGAGAGCAGCTTCATGCTCACAGTGCTGAGACTCTGCGTGATGCTATCGCCTATACCGCGCCTGAGCGTCTCAAAGGTAATCTTTTAGCGGCCAGTGATCAGTATGCTCTAGGGATTCTTGTCTACGAGTTTCTGAGCGAAACAGTCCCGTTCACAGGCTCCTATCTTGAGATAGCGGAGAAGCAGGCGCATGCGTCTCCCCCATCTTTGAAGGATAAGGGAGTGTCAAGGAATATCGAGCATATAGTTATGCAAGCCCTTTCTAAGGAGCCGCAAAAGCGTTACCCGAATGTGCAGGTGTTTATCAACGCGTTGGAGACAGAAGTCTTACGAGAACAGGGCAACAGTTCTCCGGTGCCAGTGCATAAAGATGCGTCGCCACCGATTGACGTTCGCCTGCAACAACTAGGCACAATACCTGTACCGTCGCACTCTTCACAAAGTCCAGTAATGAAGCAAGAACCCGTACAGAAAGCACCAGTTGTCAACAACACGCCTCAGATGGCACAAACAGTGCCGGTACACGTACAGACCGTGCCGCAGCCGCAGAATAGCGTGCCAACGGCGCCACCACTGCAGCAGAGCGCGCTGGCACCGAGACGTAACGCGAGCACAAAAATGTCGCGTCGGGCCTTCGCAATGGGTCTGGTCACGGTTGCAGCATTAGGTGGAGCAGGAGGATGGTACACGCTGACTAAAAAGTTGACGTATGCGAGTGCTCCTACTCTCAAACCCGGCGAGACGCCGCCAGCAACCAGAACTACGGTCAACAACAAAAGTGCCTTAATCTTCACAGGACACCTTGCCGCCATTAATGCTGTCGCATGGTCGCCCGATGGCAAACTACTCGCATCGGCCAGCGACGATACCTACGTTCAGGTCTTCGAGGCTGCAACTGGAAAACGCCGGGCGATCTATAAGGGGCATACGAAAGAGGTTGCAACGGTGGCATGGTCGCCCAATGGTCGACTGATGGCCTCCGCAGGTCAAGATGGGACGGTCCACATCTGGGAGGCGACGACCGGAAAAAAAGTCCTGGTGTATAAGGGGCATAGCGGGCGCGTCAATAGCGTCTCATGGTCCATGGATGGTCAGGCTATCGTCTCAGGTGGTGAAGACAAGACAGTGCAGGTGTGGAACAGTACAAGCGGCAATCTGCTCTTCAATTTCACAGGTCATACAGCCGGTGTGCTCTGTGTTGGCTGGCAACCAGACAATAGTAGTGTTGCCTCTGGCTCATGGGACGGTACATTACGCGATTGGGCAACGATACAACATGGCGACCACTTCGCAGCAGGCGACCAGATATTCAGCTATGGCGGACACGGTAAGAATGAGGTGCTTGGACTAGCGTGGGCGCCAGACGGCACCCTCATCGCAAGCGCAGGTGCCGACCAAACGGTTCAGATTTCAAACGGCAGTGACGGCTTACCACAACTTCCCTTCTTCACTGCTCACCGCAACGTCCGGCAGGTCAACCCGGTACGAGCGGTCGCATGGTCGGCGAATGGCAACGATGCCGCCTCTGGCGATACGCAGGGGAAGGTCCAGGTGTGGCATGTTGCAGGAAGGAAGTCCTTCTTTGTCTACCGGGGACACACAAAAGCGGTGAATGCGGTTGCATGGTCGCCCGATGGTAAACGCATTGCTTCGGCAAGTGCTGACATGACCGTACACGTCTGGCAACCCGTCTAGCGCGGGAGAAATAGAGGATTTGATAATGCCTGCTCGAAATAGTGCTTCCTTTGCCAACATCAATGTCCAAGGGGCAAGGCCAGTACAAACGCCACCTATTAGTGGACAGCGTGCGCGGCGTGGACGTAGAAAACCGTTGCTGGTCTTCCTGCTCGTGGGAATAGTGACAATCGCGTCAGTTATGGGTACAGCCAGCTTTTTGCGCGGAAATACCACGATTATCGCGCAGACGCAAGGGCAAGTTCCTGTCTCAATAGACCTCAATCAAGGCTATCCTGTCAGCCCCTACCTGCTGGGAAGCAACGTATTTCCTAAAGCAGGTACAGACTCAAAGGATGCGGCACGAAGCGGTTTTATGAGCTATGCCCCTTCGGTTGTCGCGGGGCTGAAGTCGGCGCATGTACAGCTTCTACGCTTTCCCGGTGGCAATTGGGGCGAAGAGCATACACCGTCAGTTGAACAGCTCAATGACTTTAGCTCGCTCTTAAATCAGGTTGGGGCCGAGGGTATCATGCAGACGCAACTCTCTGATCCCAACGATGGAACTCCGGTTTCCCTTGCTGTACGGGCCACACGCGCCTCACTGCTGGTGGATTACATGAACAACCGGCAGAGTATTCAGCGACAGGGAGCAGACAGTCCCTTTCATGCGATCAAATACTGGACGATAGGCAACGAGCCGGACCTGCTCACCAATCCGCAAACTGGAGCAAGATATACGGTTGCTGAATATGTCAACGACTTTATCACTTTTTCGATTGCTATGCACCAGCGAGACCCTAACATCAAGGTGTTCGGGCCAGAAATCAGTCAGTATCAGGGGCGAGCGCAAGAGCCAAAGGATGCAACAGGCGCACTGTGGATGGAGGATTTCTTACGAGGCATCGCGGCATATGAACGAACGCACACGCTGTCCTTTCATATTCTCGATGGCGTCTCCCTCCACAACTATCCCTTTGGAGCAAAGGAAGCGAGTGCCGATGCTTTGCTCCACAACCCGACGCACTGGAAGAGCACTCTGGCAGCACTACGTCAGTTTATCAGCGATCAGTTTGGCGCGCAACTTCCTCTCGCGATCACCGAGATCAATAGCAATTCAGGCAAGGGTATTCCGACTCAAAATCTAGCCGCTACATGGTGGGCCGAGACGCTTGGCGAGTTGATGAATAATCGGGTTGAGTACGTCGCCTTTTTCTCGACGGAGGGCGTTAATGCTCCCTATCCGCTCTTTGCACAACCAAAGCTCAGCGAAACTTCGCTGCTCCGTGTGATGCAACTTTTCGCTCACCTGCAAAACAATTTAGTGCCTCTACAGGGGCAGAATGGACCAATCAGCATCTATGCGACCCAGGATGGAAAGCACAATACGGTGAGCCTCTTTCTGATAAACTCAACAGCAACAGATCAGAGGGTCAGTATTCATGCTGACAGTGTATTGCCCCTGTCAGCGTGGCACAGCGTCAACGTCAGCGTTTCCGGCTACGAGATGCTGGTACTCACGATGCATCGCAATGGAAGCAACGAAACCTTGCGTTTTAGCAATGCGCTTCCTGCACAGCAGAACATAGCTGAACTTCAGCACATGCAGTGCGGCAACAATACAGACAGAATGTGTTAAAGGGAGTAGATTATGAAAGATATACTTGTCGCCAGCCTGCAATACCTCTACTTGGGTATCATTCTCTTGATGACGGCACAGGCCATTTTCAACATTCGCCTGCGCCTGTACATCTGGGAAGACCCGCAACAAGCACGGCTGAACAGCGCGCCCACGGTGTATAGGGAGCCACAACTCTCCTTCACCATCCTGTTGCCGGCCTATCATGAAGAAGATGTCTACTTCGACACCATTCAGAAGGTGTATGATCTGAATTATCCGAAGAAATTGGTGCAGATCATTGCACTATTGCGTGAGCACGATACAGGCACAATTAAAGTCGCGCGGGAGAAGCTCAGTGCCTTACATGCGTCAAATGTTCAGCTTCTCATCACTAATGACAAGCATGGAGGGAAACCACACCAGCTCAACCTGGGCCTCAAGATGGCGAAAGGCGATATTGTCACCATTTTCGACGCCGAGGATGAGCCGCATCCCGACATCTTGCAGGTCATCAACACGACATTTCTCAATGAGCCGGTGGACGTGGTGCAGAGTGGTGTGCAGTTGATGAATCACAACACACACTGGTTCAGCTTTCTGAACGTGCTGGAATACTTCTTCTGGTTCAAGTCCTCGCTTCACTTTTTTGCCCAGTGTGGCATGACGCCACTGGGCGGTAACACCGTCTTCGTCAAGCGCACACTGATGGAGTACCTTGGTGGATGGGATCACACAACGTTGACCGAGGACGCGGATCTGGGTATCCGACTCTGCATCGCGAAGGCGAGAGTGCGCATTCTGTACGACGATGAGTTTGTGACCAAAGAAGAGACACCCGCTACCATAGAGCAGTTTATCAAGCAGAGGACACGCTGGAACCAGGGATTTATTCAAATTCTTTTTGCCCGGCGCTGGATGAAACTAGAGAAGCTCTCCCAGAGATTGCTCGCGTTCTATGTGCTCATTCTAGCGGAGGTCCAGGCGTTCTTTGCCCTGATGGTTCCAATATCGATCCTGGCTTTTTTCTTCATAAAGCTGCCAGTCTGGATGGCAATTCTGACCTTTATGCCAGCATACTGCTTAGTTATGGCAATGTGTATCGACCTTGCGGGACTACACGAATTCGTGAAGGTTCATCACCGGAAATGGAAGTGGAGCGAGGCATTTATCCTGCTCTTCGCCTTTATTCCTTACCAGACACTGCTAGGCATTGGTGCGCTCCGGGCGGTGTGGAGACAGATGCGTGGCGCATCCAACTGGGAGAAGACAGCACATATTGGACAACACCGGAGTCATTAATGCGTCAGCATCGAGATAGAGAGGGTACTTATGAACAGCGATCCCAAGTATAGTACACCAGTGGCGACGCCAGAGCCGCGCCAGCAAGAGCCAAAGGATGTCGGGAGCGTCACTCTGTTTCGCACGGGCAACTTCTTCGTCCACGCCTTTACACCGATACAAAAAACCGGACGATTGCAGAATGCGAATGGCAGCGCCACGATTATAGAGCGCATTCGCTGGACATCGGCAGAGAAGCAGCGTCTGCTCGCCGCGCAAACACGCCTGCTGCCGCAGATTGATACCTTCGATACCGCGCAATGGCAGGAGATACCGATACCAGGGTGGTTTGAAGCAATCGTCGTGGCCTTTGTCATTGGCATCACAATGATAGTGCAGGGACTCAACATATTCAATGCTCCGGCCTATAGCGTAGAAGAGGGAAATTCCATGTCCAATGCATGGGCAATTCTTCACGGCATGATTACGCCCTACGCCTACACATACAATCATCCGCCATTAGGCTGGATACAGATCGCGGCGTGGCTGCAGCTGACTGGTGGACTCGCTAGCTTTGGCAACGCCATCAATAGTGGACGCATCATGATGCTGGTGGTGGCGGGCGCAAGTTCGCTGCTTCTCTACCTGATCGCGAGCCATATGAGCGGGAGTCGCAGCGCGGCCCTGCTTGCGGTTCTCATCTATACGTTTTCGCCGTTTAGTTTACTGTATCGACGCGAGGTACTGCTCGACAACATCGGCATCTTCTGGCTGCTCCTCTCGCTCTGCCTGATCACGGCGGGCGATAGTAAGCAGAGGACGTTTATTCTGGCGGCGGTAGCACTGGGTATCGCCGTTTTGAGCAAAGGGATGCTCATTCTGTTTGTACCTGCCATGATCTATGCCGTGTGGCTTTATGCAACGCCATTTCAGCGTAAGTTCTCGCTCCTCGTCTTCCTGTATGTGATCTTCGCGGTACTTTCGAGCTTTGTCCTGCTGGCACTATTGAAGGGAGAACTCGTACCTCCGGGTGTATTTCCCTGGGACAAGGGACAGCATCTCAGCTTAGTTGGGACGCTGGTACAGATGTGGCAGAAGTGGACACAGGGCAATCAGTTCAGAGCAACGTGGAATACGTGGCTGAGCACTGATGTCCTGCTCCTGGCGGCAGGAACCATCGCGATGTTCGTGAATATCCTGGGAGGAACGGTCAATCGTTTTCAATTGCTGACGGCCATCTTCTCAGCCACGTACAGTCTCTACCTGTTACTCAGTAACGCCAGCGAGCCATCGTTCATCGTGCCATTATTGCCATTTTTCGCGCTGAATATAGTGATGGCGGTGAACATTCCGTTACGTTGGGTAACGCGCAAGATAGGTTTCGATTTAGGGCGTGCCATGCTAATCTTTATCATCATTGGCGTCTTGCTCACGGCAGGACTACAGCAAGCAACATCCCAACAGGTGAAAAACGTAGCGGAAGCCCAGCGTCAGGCGATGCTCTGGATACGCAATAATGTTCCACACAACGCAACGATTGTGACCAATAGTTACCTCTTCAGTGACCTGCGTGAGCGGGGAGGTATGGGTGTAGGAGATGCAGAACCATTCTCTCATGCCCATATATACTCAGGGGCCGCGCTGGATACGACTGTCTATGCCACGCAATGGAAAGGGAACTGGCAGAGCATCAACTACATCATGGTCGATCCTACTATGCAACAAGACATACAAACGAACCCTGATTATGCACTACTGAACGAGGCGATTCATCACGGGATAGTGCAAGCGCAGTTTGGCACGAGCCAGGACGGAACGCTTATTCAGGTCTATCAAATACTCTCGTAGTCAGGCTACTATGAACAGATGAAACAGGTAAAGCGGTATAGACACATTGAGCTATTCAGAAAAAGAGGGATATATGTCATTTAATAATGTACCGACAGAGCGACTCACTAGACCCACGAAGCGACAACTCTTCTCTCCGCGTTTCCTGTTACCGGGGATTGCGCTGATTGCACTTTGTTTGGGGCTACTAGGGGGACTCATCGCCTTTGAGCTGCATCCGACGAGCAAGCAGTTACCGAAGGGCGCACTGGGCAGTGGACCGTGGCACACGCAAGGAGCGCAAATTCTGGATGCGAGCAACCAACCAATACGTATCACGGGTGTGAACTGGTTCGGTTTCGAGACGCATACCTTTGTCGTACATGGCTTGCAAAGCCGGAACTACCAGGATATGCTCAAGCAGATGCAAACCCTCGGCTACAATACCATTCGCATACCGTATTCCAGTCAGTTGTTCGATCAGAGTAGTAAGCCAGTGGGTATAGACTACACGAAGAATCCGGACTTGCAGGGGTTGCAGGGGCTAGCGTTGATGGACAAGATTATCAATGAGGCGAGCAAACTCGGATTGCACGTCATTCTGGATCATCACCGTTCTTCTGCTGACGGGCAAACAGCCCTGTGGTATACGTCGGCGTATCCAGAGTCGCGCTGGCTAGCCGACTGGCAAATGCTGGCGAAGCACTACCAGGATAATCCAATGGTCGTCGGTGCCGATCTGGACAATGAGCCGCACACGCCCGCCTGTTGGGGCTGTGGACAGTCCGCGATTGACTGGCAGCAAGCGGCACAACGCGCGGGCAATGCGATTCTAGCGGTTAATTCCCACTGGCTCATCTTCGTTGAAGGAGTCAACTGCTACGGAGCAGGAGGAAGTACACAGGCGGGTTCAGCATCGTGTTCCTGGTGGGGAGGGAATTTACAGGGCGTCAAAGCAAGTCCAGTCAGATTGAATGTCGCGGATAGGGTTGTCTATTCCATTCATGACTATCCATCCTCGGTAGGCACACAGCCGTGGTTCCAGTCGGCAATCTATCCACAAAACTTGCGTCAGGTCTGGGATACCAACTGGGGCTATATTCAGCATGAGGGAATCGCGCCCGTCTGGGTAGGCGAGTTCGGTTCGCGGTTACAGACGCAGGCAGACCAGCAATGGTTCGATGCACTTGTCGGCTATCTAGGTCAGGGTGCAAACGGGTACAACTGGACATTCTGGAGTTGGAATCCTGACTCCAATGATACAGGTGGAATATTGCAAGACGATTGGTTGACCGTTAACCAGCAGAAGCAACATTCGCTGCATACGATCCAGTTTGCGCTAGGAGGGCGGACTTCCGTCCAGCAGCGTGCGACACAACAGGCGACTTCGACTCCTACACTCGCAGCGACACAGAACGCGTTGACGCTAGAGGAGCAGAGCGGGGATCCGAACACAACAACGAACCAACTGTCGATTTCGCTGAAGTTAACGAACAGTAGCAGCAACCCGGTTGACCTGAAAAATGTCGTTCTGCGCTATTGGTACACAGTTGATGCGTCTAAGGAGGAAATGACCGCCTGTGATTATGCCACAATCAGTTGTAGCAATGTGCAGGAACATATCGCGAAAATGCAATCGCCGCGCAAGGGTGCCGACGAGTACCTTGAGATTAGCTTCAGCAATGGGTCACTCGCGGGGAACGCCAGCACAGAAATTAAAGTTCGTGTGCATAAGAGTGATTGGTCAAACTATGATCAGAGCAATGATTACTCGTTCACACTAAATGCGGGTACGTATCAGCAGACGCAACGTATAGGCATCTACAGCGAAGGAAAGTTGATTGGAGGGCAAGAGCCACAATAACATTGCCCTTCATCAGGAAGGTTTCACGACCGATTTATAATAATCGCAGAGGTCGGTAAGGATACACTGGTTGCAGCGTGGGTGTTCGTAGACGCAGACGCGCTGCCCGTGCCGTAACAAGCCTTTGTGAAAGTTGTAGATGGGTCGTGCTTCCTGTGGGAGCAGTGCTTGCAGCAGAGGGTGGGCGTTATCGGCGGTAACTTTCTTGCCGATCAAGCCGAGGCGACCAGAGACACGGTGGACGTGTACATCTACAGGTAATAGTGGAAGCTGACAGCTAAACAGTAGGACACACGCAGTCGTTTTCGGCCCAACCCCATCGAAGCGATTGAGCCATGCTGAGGCTTCGTTTACTGGTAGTTCACATAAAAAATCGAGGTCAAGCTTGCCACGCTCCTCCGTTATCTGGCGCATAATGGCCTGGATGCGCGGTGCTTTGACTTCGGGAAAATTGACATTGGCGATGGCATCCTGCACTTCGTTGACAGGGGCGTCGCGTACTCCCTCCCATGAGCCGAAACGCTTCAACAGGTTGTCATAGCCTGCAGCCGTTTGTTCGTCGCGTGTGCGATGGGAAAGCAGGATGTCTACGAGCATACTCATAGGGTTTTTGCTTGACCAACGCGACTCGCCGTATGCCTCTGTTGTACGACGCGTTATCTCTAAGGCTCTTGCTGAAAGAGCGACGATATCGGACGAAGGGTAGCCGTAATCGGCGGGATTACGTACACGCGGCGTCGTTTGCTTCCCACCTCTGTCCCATCATGCTTGAATACCCTACATGCTGTTTATACGTAGCGGTGAAGGGAACCGTTCCAGTGTTACAGTACAAAAGATTTTTGACGATAAAGGATTGTAAGGGTTTGCTTACGGTCAGGAAGGTGTACTTCAAGTACAGTTTGGATTCTTTGTCAACGATATCTCTCACTCAATGAGAGACACGGCTGGAATACACGGAGAATGTGTTGTGAACAACCAAATCAGGTCAAAACGAAGGTTGATCTTTTGGTGTATATTGATAGTGGTGTTTACTTCTGTCATAGATATCAGTCCACTTATCATGTTGCCAGTTTCGGCCAACATCTCTTCTCATCCTGTAAGGCGGTATAGTCCATTTATGACAAAGCCAATGATCGGTATCTCTTACGGCGATACGCTAGTCTGGGATAGCCCAGACGTACTCGCGCAGACACTCGATGACGCAGTCGCAATGGGTGTCACCACAATTCGGCTTGATCTTGGTTGGGATGATATCCAGCCTGATGCGGCCACTGTCTACAATTGGACGAACTTTGATCGAGTGGTCCAGGCAGCTCGCTCAAGAAATCTCGCGCTGTCCCCGGTTCTTGCCTACACTCCTGCATGGGCACGACCGCACGGTTGTGCAAATCCCAAATGCGCACCTGCAGACCCGAACGCGTTTGCAACGTTCGCGACCGTAGCAGCAACGCGGTACGCTCCATTAGGCATTCATACATGGGAGATATGGAATGAGCCGAATGTCGTCGACTTCTGGCAGCCCGCACCCAATGTCGCTCAGTATGTCAACTTGCTAAGTGTGACATCCAGAGCCATTAGAGGTGTTGATCCACAGGCATTTATTATCTCAGGTGGTCTTGCTCCTACCGCGAACACTGCGATGAATATTGCGAAACTGGACTTTTTCACGGCCTTCGCCAATCAAGGTGGCATTGGCTACGTCGATGCAATTGGCGATCATCCGTACTCGTTTCCTGTGCCGCCAGCCTATGATGCGGTTTGGAATGCGTGGCAGAACATGGCTAGTATTGAGAACATTCTTGTCGCTCATGGTGCTGGAAACAAGAAGCTCTGGATTACCGAGTATGGTGCGCCTACCAATGGACCAGGAGTTGGAGCAACTTCCACGAATTATGGCATCGGCCTGAGTCCAGACCATGTCGATGAGGTATTGCAGGCACAAATGGCGAACGACTCGGTTTCCTTAGTTCGTTCATCAAGCTATATCGGTGCTCTCTACTGGTACTCGTACAAAGATTTGGGGACCAGTACATCGGACACGGAGAACTTCTTTGGGCTACGCAGATTCGACGGCTCTGCCAAACCTGCATGGCAGAGTTTCAAAAATGCTATCGCCGCAACCAACTGAGCTTCTATTCGCTGTAATTCAATAGAGCCAGTGGCTTAAGCTGAACAATGCCTCTCATCCACACTTTTGCATACGTGCGAACGAGTTGCCTAACGGTTTGATGCACTCTAAAATTAGTGATACCCGAACACAATGAAATGATTATTAGGTTAAACGTTCGTTCCATTTCTGTTGTGTGCAACGTATTCACTATAGAGGAATAAAAGATATAATAGAAAGCTTGGTTATTATGGCAGCTATTGAGGAAGTGCGGGAGAGAAACGCGATGGAGACGCAGACAGGACAACTTACAGAATTGACCGATATTCTCGATAAAGATATCGAGGCTATTGTGGCAATGCGTATCAATGCTGAACGCAAAGTCAGTTACCACCAGCGCGTGATAGAGAAAGCAACCAGTGCGCTAGGGAGACCATTTGCGGTCTATGTGATTCTGAGTATCATAGTGGTATGGGTTGGTGCGAACATCTTTCATAAAGCTTTAGGCTTTCCTGTTTTTGACTCACCGCCATTCGCGTGGCTACAAGATGTGGTGAGCATTAGTGCTTTGCTCATGACGGTAATTGTGCTGGCAACACAAAACCGGCAGGCGCGTTTTGCGGAACAGCGACGGCATCTTGATCTGCAAATTACGCTTCTCACCGAACGCAAGGTGAGTAAGATTATCGAATTGCTCGAAGAATTGCGGCGCGATATGCCGCAGGTAAAGAATCACTTTGATCCAGAGGCCGATGCCATGCAAGAGCCAGTCGATCCTCATACCGCGCTCACGGCATTGAATGAAACGCTACAAGAGGCGACCAAAGAGTACGAGTTTGAGATTGAGTAGGGACACGGAATTTATGTCAATGAAGTATGTAACACCGTATCATAAAACATCAGCTCGAACTCGTGGCTTAGACGAACGGCTCTTATAATGCGTTGCTGCTCGTCAGCAGTTGAGTAGCGAGCCATCAGAGTGGTATCGACAGGTGTTACCTGTTCACCAATTTCGTCATGTGCAGTGAAAAACATGATTTGCTCTTGGGTGAGTCTATAATGTTTTATGAGAGCAGGACCGATACGAGCGCATATCTGTACAAAAATGTCTTCGCTTGCGCTGACTGAGGCAAGCTTCTCTTCTGACGTACCATAGGCCAACATAAAGTAGAAGAAATTTGTCAGTGCCATACATCCTGATAACGGTTCTACAGCGTCAAAATCTGTTCGAGAGAGGCCGAGAGCTTCACCAAAGCGTAGTAGAAGTTTATAACCACCTACTTTAGGGGTCAGCTTGCGTATCAGCAGTTCTTGCGTATCGAGATCGAATGTGCCAGCGATAGCGAGTGCATCCAAGCGATATGCTTCACGAACAAGCCACCAATCTTGTAAAGCAAAAATGCGCAATCTCGCTCTGTCTAAGGTTCCATTCTCAATATGTTGCCATAGAGGATGATAGAGCAAGCGTTGACGCAATTCTCGAATGGTGTCGGGTAAGATGTTATCAGCGAAACTCATAGACCCTCCCTTTTTGTGAGCTATTTCATAGTGCCTCGAACGCTAACAATTTATTATTGTAATACACATAGATGTACGATATACTTGAAGTCATTGAGATTGAACAAAGTTTTCACACAGTTTGTATATTCATTTTTTAGTACATTTATCAAGGAGCAATTATCTTTATGAGCGACTCAAATCCATATTATCAAGAAAATCCGCGAGACCCATATAGTGGTGGAGGCCAATACCAGCAACAGCCGCCACAAACTGTGTATGGCTCTTATGGCGAAACTGTGCAACAGCCTCCATACCAGTCGGTACCACAGCCAAATCCATATCAACAGCAGCCGTACCCACCTGTACAGCAACCTTATCCACCGCTACAGAATCCGGGCTACGCGCCTCAAGGTGCTTATCCTAGCGCACCATACATGCAAGCGGCACCACAGGGACAAGGTGGAGGTTTGGCAATAGCTGGCCTTGTGCTTGGCATTGTCAGCCTTGTACTCTTCTGGACGCTTTACATAGGGATACCCGCCGCGATTGTAGGTATTGTGCTATCGGTGCTAGGGCGTCGCTCTCCACAGCGTCGCACAATGGCTACAGTTGGATTGGTGCTCTCCATTCTCGCCATCGTTTTCGCGCTTTGTGAAATAGGGCTTGCGATATATGGCTATTCGCACAGGTATTAGTCAGTAGTCAATAAGACAAGCTGCGACCAGAAACGCGTTCCTGGTCGCAGCTTGTCTTATTGACTACTGATTATGGGCTTGAGTGCTGGATAGAGTTTTTTATACATTTCGTATCCTTCGGCGTAGACGTGCGCATTTTCAGTACGCGGTTCTGTGCGCTCGACGATACGCACGGTTTGTTCACAGGCACTTTTTACTGAGGTATAGACACTGCTTGCGACGCCCGCCAGGAGTGCGGCACCAAATGCTGGTCCCTCCGTTGCATTCGTTGTCACCAGTTCGACGCCGAGGATGTCGGCAATGATTTGGCGCCAGACGACGCTTTTCGCGCCGCCGCCGGTGGCGCGCATTTGTTCGATAGACAGTCCTTGCTCACGAAGAATAGTGAAGCAGTCTTTGAGGCTATAGGCAACACCTTCCAGAACAGCACGAATGAGGTGACGACGATCATGGCTTGCGGTGAGACCAATCCAGCCACCACGGGCGTAGGGATCAAGATGAGGTGTACGCTCGCCTTGCAGGTAGGGCAGAAAGAGTAGGCCGTCGCTGCCAGGAGCAACACCATTAGCTTCTTTTGCAAGCAGTTCGTATGCGTCTTCACCCGTCCAGCACTGTAAGGCGCGTTCGGGCAGGCCAAGATTGTCGCGCACCCAGCGTAGCGAAAGACCGGCACCCTGCGTCACGCCCATCAGATACCATGCATGAGGTACGGCGTGGTTGAAGGTATGGACGCGAGGAATGGGGCCGGATGTATCGACCTGTGGTGTTTCAGCGTGTGCGAGCACAACGCCGCTTGTCCCAATTGAAATGAGTCCAAGCCCTGGCACGACGACACCATTGCCGACCGCACCACAGGCGTTATCTGCTCCACCACCTGCTACGGGAATACCGGAGGGTAGGCCAGTGAGTGCGGCAACTTCGCTGGTAATTGTGCCACTTACGGCATCTGCTGCTATAATAGGCGGCAGTAGCGAGGGTGCAAGCTCAATGGCGGAAAGCACCTCTTGCGACCATGCACCATGTTTTACGTCGAGCAGACAGGTACCGGCAGCATCCGATATTTCCATTGCAAGAACATCTGTGAGGCGATAGCGGATATAGTCTTTCGGCAAAAGGAGTGTCGTGGCACGTGCGAACAGTTCTGGCTCGTTATCGCGAATCCACAAGAGTTTGGGGGCAGAGAAACCTGTAAGGGCAGGATTGCTGACGTATTCGATAAGCTTACGCTCACCAACTCTCTCGGTCATCCACTGGGCTTGCGCGCCGCTACGCTGGTCGGCCCAGATAATGCAGGGGCGTATAACCTGATGGTTGGAGTCGAGGAGGACAACACCGTGCATTTGACCGGATAGGCCGACGCCTCGTATGTCCGAGAGCTGAACACTCTGCGTTGTAGCTTTTTCCAGGCAGATGCGAATGGCGGAGATTGTAGCTTTCCACCAGTCGTCGGGATGTTGTTCGGCCCAACCGGGATGAGGATGAAATAGAGGATAGTCGACAAAGGCATCGGAAAGGACGTGACCATCCTCTGCGGCGAAGAGAGCGGCTTTGACGCCCGTGGTGCCGAGGTCGATGCCTAGTAGTGCTTGCATGTGAGTCTCCTTATCCAAAAGTACTCTTAATCAATAGTTTACGCTTATTTGAGCCACTCGTTTTGGAGCACGCCAAAGTAGTGTGCGTCCAGGAACTGGTCGCGCAAGAGGAAACGCTGACGTAAATTTCCCTCATAGGTGAAACCGAGCTTGAGTAACAGATGCTTAGAGGGCGCGTTCCGGGGATCAGTGACGGCTTCGATGCGATGCAATTCAAGTTCAGTAAAGCCATAGGTCAGGATAGCAGATAGTGCTTCGACCATGATACCTTGCCGCCAATACGCACGATTAAGTTCGTAGCCGATCTCGGCATAATGAAAGTCCGGGTTGAAGGAAACGAAAGCGCATGAACCGAGAACGGTATCCTCGCCTTTGAGAGTGATACCCCAGAATATGGCTTCATGCTTAGCATAAGAGTCTTGAAGTTGTTGAATCAACGTGCGAGTTTCTTCAGGAGATTGATGAATTTCATCTCCATAGAAGTCCATCACCTCCCGATCAGACTTTACGGCAAAGAATGCTTCTGCATCAGATGACTGGATTTGACGTAGATGCAAACGATCCGTCGTTAGAGAGGGAAAGTGGGCGAATGCGGTATCGAGACTCATTGTTGGCTTCCTTTTTATAAAAGTAGGTTTCTACCATCATATCACGTTGCACAAAAAGCACAT
>CAXTUE010000027.1:16440-16994 GCA_964247355.1 uncultured Ktedonobacteraceae bacterium
GTTTAGTATTTGCATCTTCTCATGGAGATGGCTCACTGCGATCTACAAAGGGGAGGAAGGTTGCCTCTGTAATGTGAGCCAAAACACCATCATGGCTATTGTAAGAGTGATCACGAAGGGCATGAGCGACCAGAGGCCGACGGCTTGCGCGAGATTGCCAGCTAGCCACGGGAAGAGGGCGGCTCCCATGCTACCGAGGCTAGCAAGAAAGCCGATGGCACTGGCAAGGATGCGTGACGGGACGAGTTGAGACATGAGGCCAATGGTTGTTGGAAAGATTGGGCCGAGACAAAACCCGATGGAACAGAGGCCAATAGCTGCCGCGAGGTTGACAGGAATGAGCCAGACGATGAGCACACCAATACCGACACCGACAAGGCAACCTTGTATTAAACGCTTATCACCAAAGTGTAAGGCAACCTGTGGTAATACGAGACGCCCCAGTGTAAGACCAATCCAATAGCCACTGACAATCCAGCCGGAAAAGAGTGGCAAGCCGTGCCGCTCTTCGAGTAGAAAGCTATAACTCCAACTTCCTAAAGTGACCTCTGTAC
>CAXTUE010000028.1:0-14702 GCA_964247355.1 uncultured Ktedonobacteraceae bacterium
GCCATAACCCAGCGAAAGCCAACAGGATGAGCTTCCGCGAAGTTGCTGCCTTCAATTAGAATGCAGTCGCTATTCTGTAGGTCCTGTTGAAAGGACTGAGCAGCTCCACGTCCAAAACTTGCGCCGAGACCCGGCACTGAGGCACTGTGTCATATACGGGCTTGATTCTCGATTGCCACCATACCTAACGAGTGGAAGAACTTTGTCAGGAGATAGTTTTCCTCGTTGTCGAGCGTTGCCCCACCAAGCGAACCGATTGCAACAGTGTTGTTGATCGGCTTGCCTTCATTGTTCGTCTCGCGAAAGGTTGCCTCGCGCGTCTCGTAGATTCTCTGCGCGATCCGTTCCATCGCCCAGTCTAGCGGCTTGTCTTCCCAGTCCATCGCATATGGCGCGCGATACTTGACCGTTGTCCAGCGTCCATTATTGTAGTCTAACTGGCGACTCGCACTCCCTTTTGGACAGAGACACCCCTGATTAATAGGACCATCAGGATTACCCTCGATGTCGATAACCTTGTTATCCTTGACATAGACAAGCTGCGCACAGCCAACAGCACAATACGGGCACACGCTATGAAACACCTTTGCGTCACGAATGCGCGGCTCAAGCGTTTTGCTCCGCTTACTGATTGGGTTAGGTACAGCACCCACGTGTGTAGAAAGAGTTTCACCAATGGCATCAGGGGAAAGTCTCTGTGCCAGTTTGCCAAACAGCTTTGCAAACTCTGCCATATCTGTTCCTACTTTCTGCTAGACACATTCATGAAAACTGTGAGCAAATCCAGAGTGCAGTCTGGAACTCCGTTATTATGTTCCACGTCTTAAAATATAAGAAAGTTACAGAATTCAATTATCAGTATTTTCGCGGGATTTGTCAATTTTTTTGCCTCCTGTATGAAAAATCTCTTATGCCAAAGAGAAGTATACTCTGCTAACTCCTCTTTCCGCGATAAGCATTGCTACCAGATAATATTCATTCTACGTCATTAATATCCCCATTAATGCCACTTTCGTGCGCTTTGAAACGTATAACAAGGAAGAAGAAATATATTTTTCCCCAAAATGGGAGAAATGGGTTGCTTAGGGACTAGAATGATAGGCAAAGATGCGTTATAATGGGAGCATGGAATATTTTCCGGCCTCATGCTGTTTTACTATGTGTATTTGCAAACACACTGACTAAAACAGGATGCATGTCCTTGATTTCCTCTGGTGCTCCTTAGTCAATACACATCGCGTATAGCGGCGTGTCTTTTCTGAGGAATAGGACGAACCGGACTGACGAACGACGTATCTTGCTGTTTTAAGATACTACTTTTCATGGAGGGCGCACAATGATTGACTTAGAGCGTGCCATGACGGGAACAACGCTTACCTCGAACGATACAGAAGCCACGACTGGTCTTGAAAAGCCGTTTGACCTTGTCGAACAGCTTTTCCCCAAAGACCTGGATTATACGCAAGAAGATGGAGAAGAGGAGAAAGACGAGCCAGAACTTGAGGAAGACATCGCAAGCTTAGAACCTACCGCTCTGGAACTGGACGAACTGCAAGCTATGCAGGAAGACCTGCCACAGGAAACACGTGAAATGGATACAGAACCTCTCCCCGTCATTCCCGCCGCACTCGTACCTGACATAGAACCACCAGCACGTCGCACTATGATGCGTCGCCGTCGCTCGGAAGAGCAAGACGAAAACACACAAAATGCGACCGATGCTGGTGAATCCGATGCCGTGATGACCTACCTACGCGAAATTGGTCGCGTTCCTATGATTACACATGATCGAGAAATCGATCTCGCGAAACGCATAGAGAGTGGTGATCGCGATGCACGTAAGCAGTTCGTGCTTGCCAATCTGCGTCTCGTTGTTAGTATTGCCAAACGCTACGTTGGCCGTGGTCTCTCACTGCTGGACCTCATTCAGGAAGGAAACATTGGCCTTATCCGCGCTGTGCAACGCTATGATTGGCGTCGAGGCCATCGCTTCTCTACACATGCTACGTGGTGGTTACGTCAGGCCATCAGTCGAGCGGTCGCCGACAAGGGTCGTACCATTCGCCTTCCTGTCTATGTCAATACCGCCCTCAACCGCATCCGTCGCGAACGCCAACGCCTCCTGCAGGAACTGGGGCGTGAACCAACCGAACTCGAACTGGCGGAAGCAACCGGACTTGATCCCATTCGCATGGTCGAACTTCAGGCCGCCCCTGGTGCCCCCGTCTCGCTAGAACTTCCCGTCGGCGAAGATGAAGAGCAAGAGTTGGGCGATGTGTTGGCCGACACTGAATCAGCCTCGCCAGAGGATATCGCAACGACGCAGACACTGAAGGACGAGGTACAGCGCGTCCTCGAATCAGTTCTTACACCGCGCGAACAGCTTGTCCTGCAATTGCGCTTCGGCCTCGGCAACGGTCAGGCTCACCCACTTGAACAGGTGGGACGCGAACTCGGCATTACCCGCGAACGTGTGCGTCAAATCGAAGCTGGTGCGCTGGCAAAATTGCGCCAATTAATAGAGAATAGAAAAAGCACATCGTCAATTGGTTTCTCCGGCTGACGATGTGCTTTTTGTTGTTTATTTATACAAGCCCTAAAGGATTTTCAAAATGAACGTAGATGAACAATCACTCCTAGAACAGTCCCTCGGTACTGTACATGTACTAGGTCTCCCTTTTGATGAGAACGAATCTTTTCTTAGAGGACCTGCGGAGGGACCTGCTAGCATTCGTGCGGCGATGCAAGAAGGCGCAATGAATTTATGGACAGAAAGCGGTCTTAACCTCGAGGCATCATCGAAGTGGCAAGACGATGGAGATATCGACCTGTTCAACGGAAAAGATGCCTTTGCAAAAATCGAGGCGGGGGTTGGAGCAGTACTCGCACAAGGAGGAAGAGTTGTCTCTTTAGGTGGTGATCATTCCGTCACCTATCCTATCTTGCGTGCTTATGCACAGCACTATGCCCCCCTCACTATTTTGCATCTTGACGCGCATCCCGACCTCTATGAAGACTACGAGGGCAACCGTTTCTCTCACGCCTGTCCGTTCGCCCGTATTATGGAGGAACGTCTAACTACACGGCTCGTTCAAGTGGGCATTCGCACGATGAATGGCCATCAGCGCGAGCAGGCAAAACGCTACGGCGTTGAAGTTATCGAAATGCGCCAATGGACACCTACACTGAATTTAGCACTCGCGGGACCTGTTTATCTTTCGCTCGATCTTGACGTGCTTGATCCTGCATTTGCGCCGGGCGTCTCTCATCATGAACCCGGCGGCCTCACAACCCGCGAACTGCTTCGCATCCTGCAAGGATTGAACGTCCCGATTGTGGGTGCCGATATCGTCGAACTCAATCCTCAGCGCGACCTTCAGAAAATGACAACGATGGTTGCAGTGAAACTATTGAAAGAAGTGTTAGCCTTGATGTTAACGAACTAGACCAATCTCTAGTAGGGACCGATTTATCACGTCCCAGACCGATGTATCACGTCCCAGACCGATTTATCGGATATACCCTTTTCCTGTCTTTCCCAATTCATCCTGTACACTACAACTAGGTAGGTGCAAACCTCGTTGTTAAAATGACGTATGCATAAAACACAAAGGTCAGCGTGTAGAACAGCGAGGCACATAACACGAACTTATTTTGTGTTCGCCAGCCAAATAACAATGCTGCGAGCACCAGTCCAGTCGAGAGACGCCCGGCAGAGACAAGCTCGCGGTAGGAGTCGGGTGCCATAAACGTGACTAAGGTGAGATGCACTATCCATATCACTAAAACAATGCTCCAACGGCGTCGTACAACCTCAAAGGCCACAAGTAGCCAGCCCACTATTGTTGGCACAAACATGATAATGAAAAGTTGCCAGAAGCGCATCCGTTCGGGCCAAATGGCGAAGAGACCCGCAAAGGGAATGTGCTCGAACTTTGGCGCATACTTGACTCCCGTCTCGCCAAAGATGCGCCACAGAACGCCATACCAGAGCAACAACGGCAAAAACGCCAACAGCAGAAAGCGCGTGACATTTCCCCATCGCCTGTGCAGTAGGAAAAAGAGTGTGTAGCCAAGTGGAAAGAGAATCGCGGTGTCACGTGAGAGCACTACCAATCCCATACATAGAGCAGCACGTGTAACATACTGCTGCTCTATAAACAACAGCCCTAAGCAAACAAGGGCATAGGTAAAAGGTTCCGTTGTATCAAAAAGCAAGGCAGCACCCTGTCCAAAATAGAGACCTAGTGCAAGACTAAACCACGGCGATAAACCGTACTTTGTGAGTAGACGCGCAGCAATCTCAACGCTCACCACAATGGAGACAAAGTTCACAAGCAGGAGCATATAGGGGACAAGCGCAGTCTGACCCGCGCTCAACACGAACACCAGCAGGGCATAAACGATACGTTGATAGCGATAGGGTGGCTTATCCAGGAATGGGGCAGCATGAAGCGGATCGCGGGCTATTTGATAATAGAATTGTCCATCGTAGCCTGGATTAGCGGTTGGAATATGTAAGGCAAAGCGCGTCCCTAAGTGCACATAGTCCATCGCAGTATAGTGGTAAATCAGTGTTATTGCGATAAAGAACAGAACATATATCAGTCCGACTACCAGAGATGGCCTGAGCAGAACGAAGAATGCATGCCGCCGTGCACTATGGACTCCTGATGAAGCACTACTCACGAATGCTTGCCAAGATTGCGCTCGACATGGTGTACGTCCTTGATTTTTTCCAGGCGTGTGAAGAGCCGGTGCATCTGCTCCATGCCGTTCACCACTACCGTTGTCGTGACAATCACCGCTTCGCGATTGCCACCTTTACCAGCCGGAAAATGTGTGCCCACAGAGTTCATGTTCAGGTTTAGCTCGGACACGACGGTGGCGATATCACGAATAAGGCCGGGACGATCACGGGCCTGTATGATAACAGGGACTTGATAGTGCGTCAGGCTCATGCCCGACCAGCTTACGGCAATCAGGCGTTCGTTGTCGTGTTCACGATAACGATCCAGATTGCGACAGTCGACACGATGCACAATTACGCCCTTGCCACGACTAATAAAGCCAACGATGTCGTCATCGGGCAGTGGGCAACAACAGTTGGCTAATTTCGTGAGCAGTCCACTGACGCCACCAACCTGTATACTTGCTGATCCACCGCCCTGCTTAGCGGTTGATGTCGACAAGGCGGGCATTGCATCATGCTCTTTGCTGGTCTCTTTGCCTTCGCGCAGTTGCCAGCGCTCCGTCACCTTGACCGCTACCGGATGCGGACGGATGTCATCGGCCCCGATAGCCGCGAGTAGGTCTTCAAATTCAGCCATGCGGTACTCTTCGCACAGCCATTTGCTGGCATCTTCGGTCAGGCTCTCGATACCGCGTACGCCCAGCACCTTCAGTTCGCGGTCCAGCCGTTCGCGTCCAATCTGAATGTTGATGTGCCGTTCGTGGATTTTCAGGTAGCGGCGTATCTTGCTTTTCGCTGCGGCGGTCCGTGCGAAGTTCAGCCAGTCGCGCGTAGGGTGAGCGGTACGGCTCGTGACAATATCGACAACCTCGCCACTTTTCAGTTCATAGTCGAGCGGCACCATACGTGTCACAAGACGATCACTATCGCCACTCTCAGAGTTGGTGATGATACGCGCACCAGCACAGGTATCGCCAATCTTGGTATGAACGCGATAGGCAAAGTCAATCGGAGTCGAGCCAACGGGCAGGTCCTTGACCTCGCCGCGTGGAGTGAAGATAAAAATCTGCTCCTGCAGAATATCATCCTTGACGGCCTCGACAAAATCCGTATCGCTGGCAGTAGACGTGTGTAGTTCGCGCTGCCACTCCGTCATTTGACGCAGCCACGAGAGCAATTCTTTAGCCGATGACGACGCGCTATCACCTACATCTTTATAGTGCCAGTGCATTGCGACACCGTATTCCGCCGTCTCATGCATCTCATGCGTACGTATCTGCACCTCCACAAGATGATCGTCTTTACAGAAGATGGTGGTATGCAGGGCGCGATAGCCGTTTGGTTTAGGATTCGCGATAAAATCCTTGATGCGTCCCTCTTTTGGACGCCACAGGCTATGCACATGACCAAGCGCGATATAGCAATCCTGTGTATTGTCTACAAGAATACGAAATGCTAGAAGATCGTGAATCTGACTGATGTCAGCAGCTTTTTTCAGTTCTTCCAGGTCCTCGACATCCCCTGCACTTCGCAGGAGCTTTTTGTAAAAACTGTAAAGATGCTTGACACGGCCCGATATCTCTGCTTTGACGCCGATAGTCTGCATTTCCGTACGCAAGATAGCACAGATATCTTCAACATAGGAACGCCACTGCTTACTCTCTTCCTCTACCTCATCACGCACCCACGCGTACTTCTCCGGTTCAAGCACACTAAAGGCAAGGTCTTCTAGCTCGCTCTCGACGCGTGACATACCCAGACGCCCTGCCAGTGGCGCATAAATTTCCTGTGTCTCTAACGCCATTGTGAGCGTCTCTTGACGGTCCCCCTCATAGAAAGGGCGACTCACGATGCGCATCGCATGTAAACGATAGGCAAGCTTCATCAGCACAACTCTTGGGTCGTCGGCCATCGCGATAAACATTTTGCGCACCGTCTCGGCCTGCTGGCGGCGCATGGCCTCGCGTACACGGCGTTTCTTACTTTCTCCCGCTATGATTTGTCCGGCATCGTCTCGCTCTTCGCCAGCTTTTGCGGCACTGGAACCGGCGACACTCTGCTTTTTGCGCTCAAGAATATTGAGCCGCGACATACTGCCAACGACGCGCGCGGTTGGCGCACCAAGTTCGCGCTCCACATCTTCTAACGAAAGGAGATCGGCATCCACGGCCTCGAATACAAGGCCAGCTGCAACGCCAACAGCATCGGCATGCATAAGCTGAGCTAGAATTGTAGAAATTGCTAATGCATGTTCGAGGGGAGGAATCGGACGTACACCAATTACACCTTTGCATTTCTCCTGTGCAAGATGTAGTGCACCAATAATGCGCTTGACCTCCTCGGCATTCATGTACCGTCGTACAAGCGTCAGAAGCAGCTCGATCTCTTCTAAAAGCTCAGGTGGTGAGGCAGAATGTTCTACAAAGCGTTCAACCATAATGATATCTATATTCTCGTCAAATGTATAGTAATATTTTACGTCGTCTTGTCTTTTGTAGGGACCGTATTGATCACGTCCATTTAACGGGTGAGGTGCTACTACGGACGTGATGAATACGGTCCCTACAGGGCATATGTCCAACGATATATACGAATTTATGTATCGTTACGTTGTGGCAAACCACAAGCAAATTATCTTGTACTCACCGCTCGCTCGACGCTGACCACGTTTTTGACCTGACGTAGACGACGGAAGATGCGTTCCATCTGGTCAAGCACGCCGTTCGCCGCTATTTCTAGTGTAGCCGTAATCACGGCTTTCTGCAACGTGGGGTTGGTCATAGAGGTGAGTGCGGTCATGTTCACACCAGCATCGGTAACAACAGCCGCTACATCTCGCAGTAGGCCAGCACGGTCATGAGCAACAATTGTGACGGGCGTCAGATAAGTGTCTGGCTCGATCTGTAGCCAGTTGACCTCGACTAGCCCGTTTTTGCTACTCCGTCGACGTTTCAGAGCACGGCAATCGCTACGATGCACCTGCATTCCCTTGCTTGCGGTGAACGACCCAACAATTGGGTCGCCTGGCAGAGGACAACAACAGGGGGCAAGACTTACAGAGAGCAACTGCTGCTCATTATCCTTCTCATGCCCGTTTCGCTCATCTCGTGACTTCGCACCATCGAATAGTTGTAGGTCGTATTGCTGCAAAAACGGCATCAGGGAACTCATAACCTGCTCTACCAATAGGTCCTCGCGTCCCAGCGCGACATACATATCCTCCAGTGTCGCGTACTGCTTTAGCGTATCAGTAGTTGCAACATCATCTGTACGAATACGCTGTAACAGTGCTTCCGTCTGCTCGTTGAGTCCGGGTGTGCGCGCGGCTTTGAGTGCCATATCCAGGCGTTCTTGACCAAGCTGCAGGTTAATCTCGCGTTCATACGTTTTCAGGTAGCGGCGAATTTTTGTGCGTGCTGCCGCCGTACGTGCGAACGAGAGCCAGTCACGCGTAGGATGCGCGGTACGATTGACCATGATGTCCACAATCTCGCCACCCTTTAGCTCGTAGTCGAGCGGCACGAGACGTGTCACCAGACGACCCGAATCGTCCATATTTGTAATAATGCGCGCGCCTGCGCAATGATCGCCCAGATCTGTATGAATGCGATAGGCCATGTCAAGCGGTGTTGAGCCACGCGGCAGGTCCTTGACCTCACCCTTTGGCGTAAAGACAAAAATCTGCTCTTGAAAGATATCGCCCTTGACCGCCTCGACAAACTCATCGGCCCCCTGTGGTAGAGCACGTTGCCATTCGCGCAACTGCTCGATCCACCCGACCATCTCAGAATAGGGCAGGCGCCAATTGTTCGGCGAGTTAGAGCCTTTGCTCTTCAAGCGCTCACGCAGGTACCAGTAGCTCGCGATGCCATAGTCGGCGGTGCGCTGCATATCGTGTGTGCGGATTTGAATTTCGGCTAACTGGTTATCCAGGCAAAACACGGTCGTGTGCAGCGATTGATAGCCATTCAGTTTAGGCGTGGCGATAAAATCTTTGATGCGCCCATCCTTCGGACGCCAGAGGGCATGAATGTGTCCAAGTGCGAGATAACACTCATGATCAGTATCAACAAGAATACGAAATGAGACGAGATCATAGATTTGACTAAGTACGCTTGTTGCAACACGACCGTTATCACTCACATCTTTTTGTGCTGGCATGTCCTCTAACTTACGGTTGATGCTCGCCAGATTTTTCCAGCGCACACCTACTTCAGCAGAAATGCCAGCGTGTCGCATCTCTTCATTTAATGCACGACACACCTCGTCCAAGTAGGGTTGACGACGCTGCTGCTCCTCTTCCACCGCGCGCGTGAGCCATGCATAGCGTTCGGGTTCGAGATAGCTCAACACTAGGTCTTCAAGTTCCCACTGCACAATAGCCATACCTAGACGACGTGCCAGGGGAACAAAAATTTCGTTTGTCTCTCGTGTGGTACGCTCTTGCTGTGCTGGCTTCATAGCATCCAGTGTGCGCATGTTATGCAAACGGTCGGCTAACTTGAGTACAACCACGCGTGGGTCTTCTGCCATCGCTAGCAGCATTTTGCGCACGGTCTCAGTCCGTTGACGCCGTTTATCAATAGGAGAGGGGTCGGGGCTAGTGGACGTTGCGCTATGTTCCTTGCTCTGCTTTTCGGCAAGGGCATCAAATTTTGTGACACCATCAACAATACTGGCAACGGCAGGACCAAACAACGCTCTAAGCTCGTCAAGCGTATGATAGGTATCCTCAACAACATCGTGCAGTAACGCAGCGATAATGCCGTCTGCGTCGATACGCATAGTCGCGACAAGCAGCGCGACTTCCAGAGGATGCTGAATATATGGCTCACCAGAACGGCGAATGACGCCGCCATGCGCCTCATGCGCAAGGTCGTAGGCATGCTGAATCCCCTCCAGGTCTTGCGGAGCTAAATATTGCCGTGCTTCCGCAAGTAGAGTTTCGAGCGTAATTTGTGAAGGGACCAATTTCGTCTCCCGCGACACTGTGCTCATAATGATAATGTCCAATTATATAAGTATACGCTACAACGTATCACACATATGCATAGCAACATAAAGACACAAGTAATAACAAATGTTATTTACCCTATTATAGAGGGGATTGAACGCCTGTCAAGCGGTATAGCATAAGTAGGGGTCTCATTCATTACACCTTTTTGGCAATACACAATTTCAGAGGACATATTGCAACGTTTCAGCAACCCGTAAAGATTGTGAAATGCTACCTATTACACCTTATTGGCAATTGGCCATGTATCCAATTGTTGAGACACTTCCTCAATGCCTTGGACGATTGCAGTTGCCGAAGAGGGTGTAATAGAATTAGACCTGTACTATAAGAAACATTATGAGGAGCAGGGCTTATTCCAGAACGGAATCAGAGGAAAACAAAAAGGAGGCTTAGTCAAGAACACCCCTTGACGTTGCCTCTTTGTTCTGATGTAGTGCGATACATCTGGTCCCTACAAGCAAAGATAGAGAGCGTGCTTAGTTGCGCGCTACACGTACCTTGTCGTAGCAAGTGCTACAGTAGACAGGACGATCATTCTTGGGCAAGAATGGAACTTGTGTCTCAGAACCACACTCAGCGCAAATAACGGTGTGCATCTCTCGTGGAGCGCGCTCGGCTCGTCCACCTCCCGACGTATTACGACGTGCGGCACGGCAGGAAGAACAACGGCTTGGCTGATTCATGAGTCCTTTTTGCTGGTAGAACTCTTGCTCTCCGGCGGTGAAGATGAAATCGTTGCCACACTCACGGCATTTTAGGGTTTTGTCTGAAAAGTTCAACTAGAAGCCTCCTTGTGATATGATGGTAGTCCTCCGGGTCCATATCCCTGCAGAGTTCACCAGTTGTTCTTTCCCCTACCAGCGTGGTACGGAATACTTGGACGAGCACTGTGTTGCGAGACCGAGACGGGATACCGAGGAAAAGCATACACTATTCTCGCTCGTTTTACAAGATATTTCTCAGGCAATTGTAAGCTAGCTTACACTTTCTTAATGCAATCTTTATGCAAATGTATCTATCTTACTCATTAACTTTGTGTGCTATACTTTTTAAAACATTTCATTAAGGACAAGAGAAAGTTCATGGCTGAATATATCTGGGGACGTAACCCTGTGTTGGAAACACTGCATTCTGGTCGCCGAGTCAAACGCGTGTTGCTGGCAGAAGGTCAGCGCGATGCCGCTCCGATAGCTGCAATCGTGCAGGAGGCCGAGCGACAACACATTCCTGTTGAGACGGTGCCACGTTCACGACTCGATCAGTTGAGTCGAGGAGCCGTGCATCAAGGCTGTATGGTACAGGTTGAGGAGCGTAAATATATCAGCGTGGCTGACATCCTGGCGTATGCCGAGCGCAAGCAAGAGGCTCCATTTTTGCTCATCTTGGATGCAATTCAGGATGTCAATAATCTTGGCTCGCTGCTCCGAACAGCAGAGGCGGCTGGCGTACATGGTATTGTACTACCTGAACATCGGGCGGCGGAGGTTAATGCGACCGTTGTCAAAACGTCGGCGGGAGCTACCGAACACCTGCTCATCGCACAGGAGGCCAATCTAACGCGCGTGATCGACGAACTCAAGAAAGAGAACGTGTGGGTCGTCGGGCTGGCGGGCGAGGCGAAAACGTTTTACACAAAAGCAAACCTGACCGGACCACTTGCGATTGTGGTGGGCAACGAGGGCAAGGGCTTAAGTCGCCTCGTGCGCGAACACTGTGACCTACTGGTAAAGTTGCCGATGCATGGTCATATTAATTCGCTCAATGCGGCTGTGGCTGGGAGTATTGCGCTGTATGAAGCGTTGCGACAAAGAGAATTTAAACATTAATACCCCAGCAACTCCTGCAATTCCTTCTCACACTGCTTGCTCAGCGGAATCATCGTCTCCTTATCATCGTTCAATAGCAGCGTATAGCTGTTACGTGTGTACTGGATGACAGCACGGATATGTTGCAGGTTGACGAGGTAGGCGCGATGAGCTTTGAAGAAACCGCGTCCGATTAAGCGGCTTTCGAGTTCCTGTAACGTCATGTTTGTAGCGGCTTCGTCATTAGCGGTGCGCAGAAATGTTTTCCCATCGCGACTCGTGGCATAAAGCAGATCGCCGGGGTCGTAGAGCAGAACACGGTCCTCTTTACGTGCGGGTACTTTGAAGGGAATATGCCTTTCAGATAGAACAGGAGTGCCTGACTCATCCTGCTTCTGCCGTGGAATATGGTCTTCAACGATACGCCCATCGGCGAGTTCCACAACACGGGTACAGAATTTACCCGCCCAGGACAGGTCTTCTTCTGTCAGCACTATAGCCGTTCCTCTAGCGGCTGCCTGTGTGATAAGCGTGGCGAAGAGAGCCTGTGTATCTGTATCGGTTCGCACGGTTGGCTGGTCGAGAAACCATAAGGAGTGCTGTGCAAGCATCATGCGAGCAAAAGCGAGACGCCGTTGTGCTGATTTGGAGAGTTTTGGAATGCGTTTATCCGCCTGATCGTTCAAGCCAATGAGCGAAAGCACTTCGACAACACGGCTCCTGGGAAGTTTTTGCAGTTCCGCATATAACTCTAAATTGGCTTGCGCAGTATGTCTCTCGTAGAGCAGGTCTTCATCGAAGAGTATCCCCATGTGAGCACGAGCGGCGGGTGTTTTGCATACATCCTGTCCATTCAGAGTAACGCAGCCAGCACTCGGCTGTATATGTCCACTTAATATATGAATAAGCAGCGATTTGCTGCTGTCAGAGGGACCGATAACGGCAACAATTTCGCCTGCATGTACGTCGAACGAGTCAATAGAGAGCACACGACGCATCTCAATTACTTTTTCTAATCGCTCGACATGCAACATATCGAAATGCCTCCGTGCATCATATCTAATTTCCAGTTCGTTTCGACGCTATTATAACATAGTCGGAACAGCACATATAATTCGCGTGTGTCACAAAATCATGATGGGCGGTGTCTCTTCTATGGAAAGCTCTTGGATACATATACATATCGATCAAATTTTTATCGAAAGAAATGAAAATTATGGTAGAAAGAGTTCTAACTTCGTCTGCAACAAGTGATTCGCCATCGCGCTCTACTGAGATTGTGTTGCGCACACGCGACCTCTCAAAGCAATATGGCGCGAGACGGGCCGTCGATCATCTCAATCTGGAAGTGTGTCGCGGCGAGATTTTTGGTTTTCTTGGTCCCAATGGAGCTGGCAAAACAACAACGATCCGTATGGCCTTAGGCTTAATTACGCCAACATCCGGGCATGTTGAGATATTGGGTCAGGATGTCGCAACGCACAAAGCACATGTGCTCCCTCGCGTTGGTGCGCTCATCGAGACACCAGCACTCTACCTGTACATGTCGGGCCGCGACAACCTACGTGCCGTGAGCGCGGTACTCGGAGGTGTGCCAAAGCAGCGTATCGATACCGTTCTGGAATTAGTAGGACTACAGGCGCGCCAAAGAGATCGTGTGCGCACTTACTCATTAGGTATGAAACAACGCTTGGGTGTGGCGATGGCACTGCTACAGGACCCTGATGTTCTGATTCTGGACGAACCTGCCAACGGTCTTGACCCGGCAGGTATTGTGGAGATGCGTGATCTGCTGCAACGGCTGGCATCCGAGGGCAAGACGGTTTTCGTATCGAGCCATCTACTGAGTGAGGTACAACAACTTTGTACACGTGTGGCCATCGTCAATCTTGGCAAACTGGTTACGGAGTCAACGGTTGAAGACCTCGTAAAAGGACACGGTGAATTCACGGTAACGTTGGAACGGATACAAGAGGCACTGGCATTTCTACATACACAAGCATGGGGAAGAAATGCACGAATTGAAGCACATACGCTTGTAACAGGTTCGCTAGATGGACGCGGGCGAAGCCTCAATCTCGCTCTTGTCAACGCCGGTTTTGCTCCCGATACCCTTACACCAGCAGTTCAAGACCTTGAGCAAGTTTTCTTACGTCTCACCAGTGGCGGGCCAGGAGGTGTACAATGAGCACAACTGTTTCCTCTATCGAGCAGCAACAACGAGTACATAGCGTGACGCCCAGCTTTTTTGGGATGCTACGCGGTGAATTATTCAAGATATCGCGCCGTTGGGCCACATGGATAATGTTGGTGATGTTACTGGGCATCATCTGCTTGCCCTATCTCGTGCGCTTTACCGTGCCAACCGTCAAGGACACTATTCAAAAGACACCAACGGCATTTTTCTATAGTGATATGTCGAGCAATCTCTCCGTTCTACGTGTCTTCGCTGGCTTTGTGCTGATTGTGCTGACAGCGCAGGTGATTGGTTTGGAATATCAACTCGGCACAATCCGCGTTCTGCTCGCGCGTGGTGCGGGACGCCTACAACTACTAGCGGCCAAGTTGCTGGCATTGGTAATTATAGCCCTGCTGCTCTTCATTGGCGGCATTCTTGTCAATACACTGTTAAGCCTAGCTTTTGTAAGCGTACTTATAGGCAATCTCAATGCGCTCAATGGACTACCGGCATCGTTCTGGTCGGATACACAAACGTATATGCTCACAATCCTTATCAGCATGGGGGCAACGATTTTGATGGCGACGGCGGCGTCTGTTATAGGGCGTTCGCTCACGATTGGTTTAAGTGCTGCTCTGTGCTGGTTTGCGGCGGACAACTTCGGTGTCATCATGATGCTACTCGCCAACCGCCTGACGCATAACGACTTCTGGAACAATGCTACAGCTTACTTTCTGGGACCAAACCTCAATATAATGCCAACAGCACTCACGAAACCCTCTGTCCTGTCTATCGGCATTACACCGCTTGTGAATGTTGACGGCAATCACACGCTGCTCGTGACGCTTGTCTACGCCCTCATCTTCACGATTGTCTCTATCGTTCTTACATGGCGGCGTGACGTGAAAGAATAGCTGAATCAGGATATGGCGAGCAATTGGTACATCCGATAAATCGGATAGTGGACGCGGGGGTAAACTAAAAGCAAAACAACCACACCAAGCTGTG
>CAXTUE010000028.1:14712-16951 GCA_964247355.1 uncultured Ktedonobacteraceae bacterium
CCACCCCGCCCCCACCAACCCCCTCTGGGGTAGCAGTGCCCCCTATCGCCCCCCGCTTCCACTGGCAATTCATTGCCTATATTCTCGATAGTAGGAATTTGCTTGGAGCAACCAAAATGTCCGCCACGCAATAATTGACAAACTCCTACAAGCAAATAGACGTTTCCACATACCACGTCAAATGATTAGCCGCACGCCGCATGTGTATAGTATCTCCGTAGAGTTTACTAAGCATTATCGCCCCCTCTAACGAGGCAATAAAGAGTGTAGCAACAGTATCAGCATCTACATCAGCGTGTACTTCCTGTTTTGTGATGCCTTTAGCGATGATACGATGAAATGTATTCCGCCAATCGTCCATTGCGCTAGCAGCACGTGCTTTCAGTGCAGGTTGCGCGTCATCAGCCTCGATAGCGGTATTGAGAATAGGACACCCGCCCTCTACAGGTGGGTCTTCCACAAGGCTTTTGAACACCTCGATGAGTGCCAACAAACGCTCAGAAGCATGCTTTTTATCCTGTAGAGCAAGCTGCACACGCTCCTGCACAAGACCATAAGCGTAATCAAATGCCTCTAACGCAAGCTGCTCCTTGCTACTAAAATGATTGTAGATGCCTCCCTTCTCTAAGCCTGTTTCGTGCATTATGTCGGTCAACGAAGAACCGAAATACCCCTGTCGGCTAAACAACTGTGCTGCTCGTTCCAAGATTCTCTCGCGTGTCTGTGTTCCTTTACTCATTAGTCTCGTCCTTGGTATGATGACATTTCAGACCGATTGGTTTGCCTGATTATAGTAAAACATTCCATAATGTGTCAAGCTGTACACAGTAAAATGAAAATACAATTAAATATACTAATGAGTTGACAAAATATAGCCCAAAGGAGTACATTTGCTCTCAGGGTAAACAATAGGAGTGGCATATAAATACAGCTCACTTTATAGTATTTTATAGTTAAAGGAGACTTCTATATGTGGAGCGGATACGTAGTTTCACTCCATACGACTACCGCTGAAGCACAACCTATGATTGATATTCAGGAGGCGCATGCTGTTCCTGGTAGAGGTATTGAGGGAGACCGATATTTTTTAGGTACAGGCCATTTCTCGCCCGATTTTGGTCCCAGCTACGAAATCACATTAATTGAGGGCGAAACTATAGATGCACTCAATGAAGAAAATGAGGGGTTGGAGCTACATGCTAGGGATGCACGACGTAACATCGTGACTTGTGGTGTTCCGCTCAATCACCTTGAAGGCCATATATTTACGGTGGGCGAAGTGCGGTTACGTGGCGTTCGTCTTTGTCATCCATGCATGCATATCGCAAAAATTACACAAAGTGCAGTCTTCTCAGGGTTGATAAATCGTGGCGGCTTACGCGCTCAAATTCTTACCGAGGGCATCATTCGCCCCGGCGATGTCGTTGTCGATATGGGAGAAGAGCAAGACACGATTTTTGATATCTCTGTCTACGAAAGGTCTGAAACTGCTCTTGCCGAAGAAGAAGCTTTTGCTTAGGTATACAGGAGATTGACATATTTATGAGCAACCACCAGCTGCAACGAAGTATAGACTGGTGCGGAAGTGTGCGTGGTCTCTATATCGCACCGTCAGCAGGTGCAGCGATGCTTCCCCTTACGGAGGCTCGCCTTGTTGAAGGGCGTGGCATAGAGGGTGATCGTTACTATAGTGGAACTGGAACACACTGCGAAGACGACGAAACATGGTACGAAGTGACGCTTATCGAGAGTGAAACAATTACTGCTCTCCGTCGAGAGAAAAAAGCTCTGCGTAATCTTGATCCTAAGATACCTCGTCGCAACATTGTCACAGAAGGCTTTGCCCTCAATCATCTTGTACATCGTGCTTTTCGGATCGGGGAGGTTGTTTTACGTGGACAAATGCTCTGTGAACCTTGCCCCAACCTCGGCGATGTAACAAGTCATGCCCTCATGGTTGCCCTCATGCACCGAGGAGGACTGGGCGCACGCATTCTTCGCGGCGGCACCATTCGCGTAGGCGACGAAATTGAGGAAGTTTCTATAGCAGAAAAACTTTGAATAACTCGAATGCAAAGAAAATACAGTCATAAAATTGCTCGTATTTATTAATTAGAGGAATAGCCCTATGAAAATAAATGGCTCATATTCGTTTCAAGCTTCACAGGAGCAAGTATTTACGGCACTCATAAATCCAGCTATTTTACAAAAAACTATTCCAGGATGTACAGACTCATGG